>JAUNBO010000120.1 GCA_030527065.1 Bacillota bacterium
ATTCCCCCCGCCGTTTCCTCATCTCACTGTTCCATCTTCAATGTTTATGGCATTGCCCGTTCATGGCGCAGCCCTGACAGGCGTAGCCGCAGGAGGGCTTCCCTTTCCTTTTGTTCCTGACCAGATGGATCACGATTGCTGTAACAGCCGCCAGGAGCAAAACGCTCACTACTATGGTTCCAAGATTTTCCGCAAGCCATTCCCCCATGGGAACCCCTCCTTTCTTTCTGTTCCTGATCAGCGGCAGGGCTTAAATCTTCTCCGCCTGTACGTCCGCCGCCAGCTTGCCCGGCTCCTTATAGGGCCGGAACAGCATCCAGATGGCGAAGGCCACCACGATAAAGGCTGCTATCGCCCCGATGAGATTGCCGCCGCCTGTCAGGAGCATGCCCAGCTGGTAGATGACCAGGGACACCCCGTAGGCAAAGGCACACTGATAGCCGATGGCGAACCAGGTCCATCTGGCGCTGTTCATCTCTCTGCGGGTAGCCCCGATGGCGGCGAAGCAGGGAGCGCACAGCAGGTTGAAGGCCAGGAAGGAGTATGCAGCCAGTGGAGTGAAAGCTGCCTGCATGTTGACCCAGACCTCCCATCCGTTCTCCGCCACTTCGTCAAAGCCGCCAAAGAGGACGCCAAAAGTACCCACTACGTTTTCTTTTGCAATGAGGCCGGTGATAGTGGCCACAGCCCCCTGCCAGTGTCCCCAGCCCAGAGGGATGAAGATCCAGGCCAGGGCGCCGCCTATGGCAGCCAGGATGCTGGCGTCCATGTCCACCTGACCGAAGGAGCCGTCCTGCCAGCCGTAGTTGGAGGTGAACCACACTAAGATCACCGCCAGCAGAATGATGGTACCGGCCTTTTTGATGAAGGACCAGCCCCGTTCCCACATGGAGCGGAGGACATTGCCCAAGGTGGGCCAGTGATAGGCCGGCAGCTCCATGACAAAGGGAGCGGGATCGCCGGCGAAGCGCCTGGTCTTCTTCAGCATGATGCCGGAGACCACTATGGCGAAAATACCCAGGAAATAGGCGCTGGGGGCCACCCATGCGGCGCCGCCGAACAGTGCGCCTGCAATGAGGGCGATGATGGGCAGCTTGGCGCCGCAGGGAATGAATATGGTGGTGATGACCGTCATTCTCCGGTCTCTCTCATTTTCAATGGTCCGCGAAGCCATGATGCCGGGCACGCCGCAGCCGGTGCTGACCAGCATGGGGATGAAGCTCTTGCCCGAAAGGCCGAATCTGCGGAAGATGCGGTCCATTACGAAGGCCACCCGGGCCATGTAACCACAGGACTCCAGGAAAGCCAGCAGCAGGAAGAGCACCAGCATCTGAGGCACAAAGCCCAGAACCGCGCCTACGCCGGCCACTATGCCGTCCAGCAGCAGCGCCTGGAGCCAGGCGGCGCAATTGATGCTTTCCAGCCAGTTCCCCAGCAGCACCGGAATGCCCGGTATCCACAGGCCGTAAGCCGCCGGGTCCGGTTCCTCCACCGCCGCCGCCTCCAGATAGCCGGTATAGGTGACTGCGATCTCCTCCTCCACGTTGCCGGAATCATCATAGAGGTAAGCCGTGGCTGTCAGATCCGCAGCCGTCTCAGCATCTGCTCCCGCTTCCTCCGCCGCCGCTTCAAAGGCTTCCACCATGGCGCCGGGCACCACGTATTCCTCCGCCGCCGCTTCATATTCAGAAGAACCTATCCCCAGGAAGCGCCAGCCGTCGCCGAATACGCCGTCGTTGGCCCAGTCCGTGGCGATGGTGCCTACGGTGGTGACTGATATGTAATACACGATAAATATGATGACCGCAAAGATGGGCAGCGCCAGGATGCGGTTGGTCACCACCCGGTCTATCTTGTCCGAGGTGGAAATCTCCCCGGCGTTCTTCTTTTTATAACAGCCCTTCAGGATGGAAGCGATGTAGAGGTATCTCTCGTTGGTGATGATGCTTTCCGCATCGTCGTCCAGCTCCTGCTCCGCAGCCCGGATGTCCTCCCGGATGTGGGCCATCACATCCTCGTCCACGGCGAGCTGTTCCAGCACTTTCTCGTCGCCCTCAAAGATCTTGATGGCGTACCAGCGCTGCTGCTCGGGAGGCAGATGGTGTACCGCAGCCTCCTCTATGTGGGCGATGGTGTGCTCCACCGGACCGGAGAAGTTGTGCATGGGAACGGTCTTGGTCAGCTCCGCAGCTTCCACGGCGGCTTCGGCAGCTTCCATCACCCCGTCGCCCTTCAGCGCCGAGATCTCCACCACCTTGCAGCCCAATTCCCGGGAAAGTTGCTCCATGTCTATCTTGTCGCCGTTCTTCTTCACGATGTCCATCATGTTCACGGCCACCACCACGGGGATGCCCAGCTCTGTCAGCTGCGTGGTCAGATACAGGTTCCGCTCCAGATTGGTGCCGTCCACAATGTTCAGAATGGCGTCGGGCCGCTGCCCGATCAGATAATTCCGGGCCACCACCTCTTCCAATGTATAGGGGGAAAGGGAATAGATGCCCGGCAGGTCCATTATGACCACGTTGCTGTGCTTCTTCAGCTTCCCTTCCTTTTTCTCCACCGTCACCCCCGGCCAGTTCCCCACAAACTGGTTGGACCCGGTCAGGGCGTTGAACAGCGTCGTCTTGCCGCTGTTGGGATTGCCCGCCAGGGCAATCTTCAATTCCTTGCTCATGTGCTTCCACTCCTTTCCTGCTCCGCCCTCCCTGAAGCCCCGGGAGCGGCGGGCTATGACGGAAGGCAATTCTTTTGGAATGTGCCTTTCCCCACTCGTTAGTCTTGCCTAACGGTTATTTCTGAAAAATGGGGTTTCCCCCGGTTTTCCATTTCAGCCTTCTACTTCTATCATCTCTGCGTCGGCTTTACGCAATGACAGCTCGTAGCCACGCACCGTCACTTCCACCGGGTCTCCCAGAGGAGCCACCTTCCGCACATAGACGTCCGTGCCTTTGGTGATGCCCATGTCCATGATGCGGCGCTTTACGGCGCCCTCGCCGTGAAGCTTCACCACCTTCACCGTCTCCCCGATCTTCGCCTGCTTCAATGTTTTCATACCGCTCTCTCCTTCTCAAACCATTATCTTTCCTGCCATCTCTTTGCTGATGGCGACGCGGGATTCCTTGACGTTCACAATGAGGTTTCCTCCCATTGCAGAGACCACTTTTACGCTCCCTCCCACTACAAAACCCATGTGTTCAAGATGCTTTTTCATTTCCGGGGTCCCCCCCACGCGCTTGATCAGATTTTCCTCTCCCACATTGGCAAATGTCAGCGGCATCATTTTTTCCTCCCCGTCGATCTCAAGAAGTCAGTCCTTCAGTCAACCAAAGCTTTTTCCTCAGTTGGTTAGCCCACGCTAACCCTCTAACAGTATACGCCCCAGACATTTCCCTTGTCAATGGGTTTTTTTGATTTTTTTTAATAAGAAAATCGCCGAGTTGATCGTGGGCCTTTCATTAGATGAAGACCCACATAAATTAAGGTTGATTTTCTTGTTATTCCGTCAATATCGTTTCTTCTGACAGCGATATTTCCTACATAATAAAAAACGGGCGTGCTTTTCAAGGGGGCGCCAGGGGGGCGGCCCGCCTGGCGCCCTATGAATATTAAAGACGGGAAAGAAGTTGCGCGCCTCTTTCCCGTCTTTTGTTCCTGTTATTTGCCGTCCGGGGGCGAAAGCCGCTCCGCCGCTACAGCCCCAGAGACGCTTTCAGTTCCGCCAGCTCCGCCTCTACCGAAGTGGATTCGTCGCCGTATTTCGCTTCCAGCGCATCTGCGGAATCCTCGGGTGCGGCGTTGAGCTCGGCCATGGCGTTGGCCACGTCCAGCTTCCGGTCCACCTTCTGCTCCATCCTGTCCAGAGCCCCCAGGGTCCCCTGCATGTCCACAGTCCTGGAATCGAACTTGTTTATGGTCTCCTGGGTCTTGGCCACCGCCAGCTTGGCCTTCAACGCCGCCCGGCGCTGGTTCAGCCCGGAGATGTCCTTGGTGAGCTTATCGTGGAGCTGCCGCATCTTCAGGGCGTTTTCGTGGGCCACAGCATAAGCCATCTGCAAGGAGGCTCCGTGGTTCTCCAGCTCCTGCTTCTTTGCGACAAAGACCTTTGCGTCGGCTTCGTTGCCTGCCAGAAGGGCTTTCTTCGCCAACTCCGTATACTTGGCCACTTCCTTATTGTTCTCGTCCACCAGGCGCTTGGTGCGGCTCTCCTCCGCCATCACGCCGGCGGTCTCCTTTTTCACCTCGGCGAGGTTTTCCATGGCTTCCACCAGGTACTGGTCCACCAGCTTGCCCGGGTCCTCCGCCTTTTCCAGCAATGCATTGATGTTGGCTTTCATGATGTCGCCGAATCTGGATAAAATACTCATTATCTTTCCTCCTCTTCATATTTCTTGGATAACTCTTCCGCCTCCGTACTTCCGAAGGTTTCCAGAGGCGTGTTCAATATTTCTTCTGTCTGCTGGGCCTCTATGTTCTTCTGCTTTTTTGCCTTTCTCCACCAGACAAAGGCCACCGCCACTATCAGCAGGACCCCCAGGACGATCAGCACCGGTATCCACGGAGATTTCGTCACCGTCATGATGCGCTCTCCCGCATCGCTGAAGGCCCTGGCGAAATACTCCTCGTCGGAGAGGTCGTCATAGTAATAGTACCTGTCCAGATAGTCCAGCAGGATGTCCGCCGCCTCCTGGTCTATGACGGTCTTGGCCTGGACCCCGCACAGATACCAGGTGGAATAGTCGCTGCTGTAGTACTCATGGAAAATGACCAGGATATGCGCTTCGTCTGTGAACAGCTCATCGTAGAGCTCAGAGGCAAAGGCCTCAAAGTCCGCCTCGCCGGGGCTGCGGGTCCCGTTCACCGTATCTGTAATATAAAGGTACGGCTGCACGCCGGTCTCCCGGTAGAAGGATTCCATGCCGTTGGTCAGAGTCGTCCGGCTTCCGATCCAGCCCAGCTCGTCGGTGAAGTAGCCGGTCTCGTTTACAGAGCCGGCAGGCAGGGGTTCTCTCTGGTAAGTGGATTTGGTGATGGAGTCGTCACCGCTCTCCCTGACCACCGTCCCGGCGCCCATGTTCAAAAAGCTGAAGATTATGACCAGCGCCACGATAACGATGAACAGCAGGACCACCGTAGTCAGGCAGCCGCTGCTCCGCCTCCGCTGAGGACGGTATCCGCCGCCGGGGGACGGCCGGTGAGCCGGCCCTCCAAAGCCGAAAACAGGCCCGCTTCCTATGGGTCTTGAACTGCCCCCCACAGGCCTTGAGCCGCCGCCGAAGGAAAAGCCGCCGCCTCCGGAACAGCCGCCGAAGCTGCCGCCGACGCTGCCCCCTCCCCGGGAGGCTCCTCCCCCTATTCTTCCGCCGGAGCTTCTGCCACCGCCGCCGCCAAAGCTGCGGCCGCCGCCGCCACCGCCGCCACGTCCCATATCTCTCTCACCTTACCCCTTCTATTTCCATAAGTGCGGCCGGATCTCCGCCGCCTCTGTCAACAGTACGTGTATATTCTACCACATATGGTTTCATCAGGACAAGTCAAACCCGGAGATAAAGTCAATAAAATAACGCCGAGTAAATTCTCAAAGTAAATGCAACAGTGGCATTTAGAGTTGCATTTAGTCTGAG
>JAUNBO010000121.1 GCA_030527065.1 Bacillota bacterium
CCTTAAATTCTTAGCTGGTCCTGCGGAGGTCCGACAAACCGCCCCCCTGGCGCCCCTTTAATAGTAACTATGTTTTCTCTCTGCCTGTTCTCCGGCGCCGCCTTTCTTGACAAGGAAGCCCTTTGGATTTATGATGGATTAAGGTTTAAAAATTTCACAAAAAGGGGACACATTCTCAACACAATCAGGGAGAATAATAGGATACACAGGATGGCACTCAGATTTTGTTCTTTTTCAAGCGGCAGCAGCGGGAATTGCTACATGGTGGCCACAGAGACCACTGTCTTGCTGGTGGATGCGGGAATCAGCGCCCGGAAGGTATGGGCGGGCCTGGAAACGGCGGGGCTCGGTCCTTCAGACCTGAAGGCCCTCCTTCTGACCCACGAGCACGGCGATCACGTCCGCTCTGTGAGGCCGGTGGTGCGGAAGGCGGAAAATTTAGAGGTCTATGCCAACCGGGCCACCTGGGAACAGCTGCCGGGAAACGTGGGAGAGGAACGCCGCAGGAGCTTTGTAAGCCGTCAGGAGTTTACGGTGGGCGACCTGCGGGTGAGACCCTTCCCCGTTTCCCACGATGCTGCGGAGCCCGTGGGCTTCTCCTTCTTTGCGGGGGAAAAGCAGCTGAGCATCGTGACGGACACGGGCTGCGTGGGCCCGGAGCTGCTGGAGGAGATCCGGGGCGCAGACCTGCTGGTCCTGGAAGCCAACCACGATGCAGACATTCTGCGGATGGGCCCCTATCCCTACTTCCTGAAGCAGCGGATCCTGGGGGAATACGGGCATCTGTCCAACGAAGCGGCGGGGCGGACCCTGCTGCGGCTTCTGGAAGAAGGAACAAAAGAAAAGAGAGTCCTGCTGGGACACCTGAGCCGGGAAAACAATTTCCCGGAGATGGCCGGACAGACGGTAAAGAACATATTGGAAGAGAAAGAGTATTACATAGGCAGAGATCTGGAGCTGGAAATTTTGAAGAGAGAAGAGGCCAGCCGGATCTATGAATGGTAGAAAAGGGGATGGAGAAAAGTGGACGGCGAATTTGAAAAAAGAAATACAGAACCGAATTTTGTGATGATGGACGGCCCGCAGGAGGGGGAACGGGCCGATGGAGAAGCCTGGGAAAAAGAAGCGTTCCGGCCTTCGGCTTACGAGAGCCCGGCTCATGGAGAAGAGCCCCCTGCCTATGCCGGGCAGGCTTCCGGCTACGGGGGGCCGGCTTATGAAAAAGAAACTCCCGTTTACGCCGGGCAGGCCTCGGCCTACGGAAGCCCGGCCTATGAAAGCCGCAGCGAAGCGCCGGCTTATGGCGGCGGGAGCCGGATCTCAGAGCCGGCGCAGCAGGCCGCCCCGGCCTATGGAGAACCGGCAGCCCAGCCTGCCGGGGAGGCGTCCATGGAGTTTGCCCCCTGGCCTCCGGAAGAGAAGAAGTCCCGGAAGAGAGGGAACGGCGCCGGAAAAACCATCCTTACCTGGCTGCTGGTAGTGGTGCTGGCGGCAGGGGCGGGCTTCGGCGGCGGCCTCATCGCCGGCGGCGTGGGAGAGCAGGGCGCTTCCGGCGCCGACGCCACCGGCGTCAGCTACACAATCGAAACGGAGAGCAATATCAACACGGCGGAAGTCATAGCGGCCAAGGTGATTCCCTCGGTGGTGGGGGTCAGCACTCTGACAGAGGTCACTTATCATTCCTTCTTCGGCTCTTCCACAGACCTGGCGGAGGGAGTGGGCACCGGCATCATCGTTTCCGAGGACGGCTATATCATCACCAACTCCCACGTCATCAGCGACGGAGATGCAGATGAGATCACTATCCAGCTGACAGACGGCCGGGAGATGAGCGGGACGGTCCTCTGGAGCGACATGAGCCTGGACCTGGCCATTTTGAAGATCGACGCCACCGGCCTCACCGCCGCAGAGCTGGGGGATTCGGACGAGGTGCGCATAGGCGCTTATGCCGTGGCCATAGGGAACCCTCTGGGCCTGGAATTCGACCGCAGCGTCACCCAGGGCGTCATCAGCGGCCTCAACCGGAGCATCCAGGTGAGCCGGGACAGCTACAGCGGGCAGACCATTCAGATGGACAATATGATACAGACTGACGCCGCCATCAACTCCGGCAACAGCGGCGGCCCCCTGCTGAACAGCCAGGGCCAGGTCATCGGCATCAACACCGCCACCTCCACCTCTGCGGAGAACCTGGGCTTTGCCATTCCCATCAATACGGTGAAGACCATTCTGACGGAGGTGATGGAGGAGGGCAGCTTCACCAAGGCCTACATCGGCATAGAGGGGATAGACGTAGCGGTCTATGCCCAGTATTTCCCCGATTATGTGGGCGAAAACGAAACCGGCGTCTATATCATGGAGATCACCGCCAACTCCCCTGCGGTCCAGGCGGACCTGCGGGTGGGCGATATCCTCTATCAACTCAACGATAAGGAGCTGGAGACTATGACGGACCTTCAGAAGGAGCTGTTCAACTATGCGCCGGGAGATACGGTGACCCTTCATTTCGTAAGGAACGGCCAGGAGCTGCAGACGGAAGTGGTTCTGGGCGAAATGCCGGAGGACATACAGTAAGAGAATGAACATTCAGATCCTCTGCGTGGGGAAATTGAAGGAAAGGCATTGGACAGAGGCAGCAGCGGAATACCGGAAACGGTTGGGGAGCTACTGCTCTCTTTCCATTGAGGAGGTAAAGGAAGAAAAGGCGCCGCCGGAGCTTTCTCCCGCAGAGGAGAAAAAGGTCCGGGAGAAAGAAGGGCGGGAGCTCCTTCGGAGGATACGGGAGCAAAGCTATGTGATCACCCTGGAAATCGGCGGCCGGAGCCTTTCTTCGGAGGCTCTGGCGGAAAAGTTGGGGGACCTGGGGGTACAGGGGAAAAGCGACGTGGTCTTTGTCATCGGCGGCTCTTTGGGGCTTTCCCGGGCCGTCTCCCAACGGGCAGACCTGCGCCTTTCCTTTTCTGCCTTCACCTTTCCCCATCAGCTGATGCGGGTGATCCTGCTGGAGCAGCTCTACCGCAGCTTCAAGATACTCCGAGGCGAAACTTATCATAAGTAAAGGAAAGGAAAACCGATGGAAAAAGGCGGGATAGCACAGTTTTTGACGGCCCATGCCCAGCGGGGGCCTGTGTCTTTTCATATGCCGGGACACAAGGGCGGCGCATTCTACGAGAGGCACGGCTACGGGGATTTTCTGAAGCAGCTGGCGGATTGCGACATCACGGAGATCCCCGGAGCGGACAATCTCTTCCAAACGGAAGGGATCATCGGAGAGACTGCAGAGAAATACAGGCAGCTTTACGAAGTGAAGCGGTCCTACCTGCTGGTCAACGGCACCAGCGGCGGGCTCATCGCCGCCATCCTGGCCTCGGTCCCGCCGGGGAAAAAGCTGATCATGGCGAGGAATTGCCACAAATCCGTCTTCAATGCCCTTACGCTGGGGCAGATAGAACCGGTCTACGCTTATCCGACGGTGGTGGAGAAATACGGGATCTCCGGGCCGGTGGAGGCCGGGGAGATCGGCCGCCTGCTGGAGGCCCACCCCGACGCCGCCGCAGTGGTCCTGCCCAGTCCCAACTATTACGGGATCTGCAGCGACATCTCCGCCATAGCCGGCCAGGTGCACAAGCATGGGAAGGTCCTCATCGTAGACCAGGCCCACGGGGCGCACTTAAAGTTTTTCCGCCGCTTCGGGCAGGGGGAAGGGCTGCCGGCGCCGGCGGAGGAAAGCGGGGCGGACATAGTGGTGAACAGCATCCACAAGACCCTGGCCTCTTTTACCCAGAGCGCCGTCCTGAACCTGAATTCGGACAGGGTGGAAAGGTATGTGCTGGAGGACAAATTGCAGGCGATCCAGAGCACCAGCCCCTCCTACCTGCTGATGGCGTCTTTGGACGTCAATGCGGAGATCCTGGAGGCTCACGGGCCCGGGCTCTTTGCTGCCTGGCGGGAAAACATAGAGGCGTTTTACAGGCAGGCTCCATCGATACCGGGGCTGGAGCTGATGGAGCTGCCGGGGCGCATGGACACCACCAAGCTCAATGTGGATATGAGCGCATACGGGATCAGCGGGAGCAGGCTGGAAAAGCTGCTTTTGGAAAAAGACATTTTCCCGGAGCTGGTCACGGGAGATCTCCTCATGTGCATGACGGGGCTGGGAAACACGAAAGAGGATATGGAACGGCTGCTCTCGGCGCTGCGGGAGGTGGCTCTGGCTCACGGCCCCTGCCTCCCGGAAGAAAAGCGGAGCGGCAGGCGCCCCGGGACGGCGGCTCTTCTCTGGGCAAAGAAGAGGCCCCTGCACGGGGTCCCGGTGCGGAAGCAGCTGCTGGAGCTGGAGCTGTGCCGGGGAAAAATCTGCGCCGCCTCCGTCATTCCTTACCCTCCCGGCATCCCTTTCCTCTGCCCGGGAGAGGAGATCGGGGAGGAAGAGATCCGGTACATCCGGGAGTTGCGGGCGGAAGGCGAAAAGGTGATAGGGGTGGATGAAGAGGGCCGCATCGCCGTGGGCGTTTAACCCAGAAGGAGGCGGAACAGCTCTTTGTTGATCTTCTTCACCGGGGCGGCGGAAAGGTTGGAGCAGACCACCACCCAGGTCTTCAGCTCCGGGCAGATCCAGAAGCTGGCCCGGAAGCCGTCGTCGGTGCCCTCGTGGCCGTAAAGCACAAGACCTTCCTGCTTTCTGCGGAACCAGGAAAGGCAGATCTCTTCGCCGTTGTTGGGCACCGTGGCCACGGGCGTCCAGGCGGCGGCATAGCTGTCCGGTTTTAACAGCTCCTGACGCAGATGGGCCGCCGCCCACTTCTCCATGTCCGCCAGATCGGAGGTGAGGGTGGAGCTGGGGCCGTGGGCCCGGTTGTAGGGGAAATGCGGAGCGGGGACGATATGGTTTTCACTGTCCTTTATGTGGGGGGTAGCCACGGAGGACATGTCCCGGTGGAAGGTCAGCAAGCCGGAGTTCCCCATGCCCAGGGGCCTGAAAATGTTTTCTTCTATATAATCCTCAAAGCTGAGGCCGGACACGGCGGCGATCACCGCCCCCAGGGCCTCGTAGCCCATATTGCTGTAGGCGAAGCCTCCCCGGCCGGGGGCCCAGAGCAGGCGGCTTTCCTTCACCTCCGGCGACAGGACGTAACGGAGCAGGGCCCCTTCGTCTGTTTCGGGGGCGTCCCAATGGTAGTCGGAGACGTCAGGCATTCCCGCAGTATGGGAAAGCAGCAGCCCCAGAGTGACGTCCCGGTACCGGGGGTCGGCCATGGAAAAATCGGGGAGGTGCTTTGTCAGGAAATCGCCGGGGCTCAGGAGGCCCCGCTCCCATAGCTGAAGAATGGCGGTCCCCACAAAGAGCTTGGTGACAGAGGCCATGTGAAAAATATGCTCTTCTTTCAAAGGTCTGCCCGAAGGCAGGTCCTGAAAGCCCAGCGCGGCCCGGCAGACCCGGGCTTCTTTTTCGTCCTCTCCGGTCAGGGTTCCTGCGCTGAAGGCCAGTCCCGGCAGGTCGTAGTAGAACAAGGCTTTTTTCCCATAGGCCAGAAGCTTTTCATGATCGATACAGAGAGACATAAGGGACTCCTTTTTTTCAAAAGTTGTGGTATACTGAGTATA
>JAUNBO010000122.1:0-3115 GCA_030527065.1 Bacillota bacterium
GAGCCGTAAAATTCTCTGGGACGAGGACAGTCCGGCAAACCGCCCCCCTGGCGCCCCTTGAATAGGACCTGTAGGCCCTTTTTTCCACCGGGTGCACCCGAAAAAAATACCGGCCCCCCGCAAGGGGCCGGTGCTGCCGCTGTTTCTATGCCGCCGGGCATAGCCGTTATGCTTACATGCAGGCCTTGATGGCTTCTTCGTAGATGGCCAGGCCGGCTTCCAGCTGGGCGTCCGTGATGCACAGAGGCGCCAGGAAACGGATGACGTTGCCGTAGGTGCCGGCGCTCTCCAGGAGCAGGCCCTTCTGAACGGCGTAATTGACGATGTCGGTCACGATCTTGGCATTGGGAGTCTTGCTGGCCTTGTCGGCGACAAACTCGATGCCCATCATGCAGCCTACGCCGCGGACGTCGCCCACCACCTCATATTTTTCCTTCCAGCCTGCAAATACCTTGTTGCATTTCTCCGCAATGGCCCTGGCCCTGGCGGGATAGTCTTCCTTCTCCATCACCTCTATGACCTTCAGTGCAGAAGCGCAGGACAGGGCGTTGCCGCAGTAGGTGCCGCCGATGGTGCCGCCGGTAACGGCGTCCATGATCTCCGCAGAAGTGGTGACGGCGGAAAGCGGCATGCCGCCGGCAATGGATTTGGCCGTGGTGATGATGTCCGCAGGAGCGCCGGCTTCCGCCCAATACTCAGAAGCGAACATTCTGCCGGAACGGCTGAAGCCGGTCTGCACTTCGTCCGCCACCAGGAGGATGCCCTTCTCATCGCAGATCTTGCGAAGAGCCTTGACATACTCGATGGGAACGGGCACGAAACCGCCCTCGCCCTGAACGGGCTCTATGACGATGGCCGCCACATATTCCGCCGGAGAAGCTTCAATGAAGAGCTGCTCCAATTTCTTTACATAGTAAGCGATGGCTTCCGTTTCCGTCATGCCGCCGGGAGCCCTGTACAGATAGGGGAACTCCGCCCTGTAAATGCCGTCGGGGAAGGGTCCCATCCCTACGGCGTAAGCCTTTTTGCCCGTCATGGTCATGGTCAGCATGGTCCGGCCGTGGAAGGCGCCGGAGAAGACGATGACATTGGGACGGCCGGTGTAGCTTCTGGCTATCTTCACGGCATTCTCGTCGGCTTCCGCACCGCTGTTGACGAACATGGTCTTTCTGGGGGTTCCCTTGGTGGGGACGATCTGGTTCATTTTCTCAGCCAGAGAAATGTAGCCCTCGTGAGTGACGATGTTCATCATGGCGTGGAAATACTTCTCCGACTGCGCTTTTACCGCATCGATGAGCTCCGGCCTGCTGTAGCCGATGTTCAGCACGCCTACGCCGCCGATCCAATCCAGAAAGATATTGCCGTCCACGTCTTCAAACATGGCTCCCTCGCCTCTGGCGATGACACAGGGATAGCCGCACTTGATGGCATTGGGCATGGCCTTGGCTCTTCTTTCGATGATGGCCTGAGCCTTGGGGCCCGGAAGGGGGGTGATAATTTTGGGCAATGCGTCTCTTAACATGGTTTCATATCCTCCTTTATGAAGCAATAACATCCTGCAAATCAGCGACTGCGGCAAAACCCACAGATCGAAGACCGCAGTAAAATCCTGCGAACCGAAGATTTTTGGAACCCCGCATAAGCCTGGGGGCCATCGGCTCCCGCAAGCGGAGCCCGCCGGCGGCGGACAACCTGGCCGAAGGGCAGCCCGGGCCGCCGTCACTTTTTCTCAATGTTGAGACCACGGACGGCGCTGAGCTCCCGTATTTGCCGGTTCTCTCCCGCCACCATTGTAATAATGCAATATTTGTGCCATTTTTCTCTATTGTATGTTTAATTCCGCCAGTTTCCGGTACAGGGTGGCCCGGGACAAGCCCAGTTCGCTGGCGACCTTTTCTTTGGAGTTTCCGCACTTTTTCAGCTTGCGGGAAATGATCTCCCTCTCGTAGACCTTCACCTGCTCTCCCAGGGAAAGGCCGCTGTCCTTCACCACAATGCCCCCCACGCTGTTCTGCAGCAGCCGGCCCGGCACTGCGTCCAGGCCGATCTGGTCCCCAAAGGCCATGTTCACTCCGTATTCCACGGCGTTCTCCAATTCCCGCACGTTCCCCGGCCAGCTGTAATCCAGATAAGCCTCCAGGGCCTCTTCCGTAAAGCCGGTGATTTTTTTGTTCATAAACACATTGTATTTCCGAAGGAAATGCGCCATCAGCAGGGGAATGTCCGCCTGACGCTCCCGCAGGGGAGGCACCCACAGGGGAATGACGGAAAGCCGGTAATACAGGTCCTCCCGGAAGCTGCCCTCCCGGATCATCTGCTCCAGATCCCGGTTGGTGGCGGCAATGATGCGCACGTCCACGATAATGGGCTTGGTCCCGCCCACCCGTTCAAATCTCATGTTCTGCAGCACATGAAGGATCTTTACCTGCAAATGCAGAGGCATATCCCCTATCTCGTCCAGGAACACCGTGCCGTGGTTGGCCGCTTCAAACTTCCCTTCCTTTCCTTTGTCGCTGGCGCCGGTAAACGCCCCCTTTTCATAGCCGAAAAGCTCGCTCTCCAGAAGGTTTTCCGGAATGGCCCCGCAGTTGACCGTTACAAAGGGCGCCTTGGCCCGGCTCCCCGCATGGTGGATGGCCTTGGCGAACATCTCCTTGCCCGTACCGCTTTCTCCCGTGATAAGGACCGTGGAGTTGCCCCGGGCCGTCATCCGGGCCTTCACCTTCGCCTGCTTGATGGGCTCGCTTTCACCGATGATGTCCTCGAAGGTGTACTTCAGCGCCCGGTTCTGCATGTGGTAAGCCAGCTTCTGCACCTCTTCTATGTCCCGGAAGGAAAGGACGGCCCCCGCCACATCGCCGTTGGAAAAGAAGGGCTTGGCCGTGACAATAAAATGGAAGCGTCCCCGCTCGCTGACGTAGATCTCCTCGTTTTCCGTATAGCCTGTCCCCGTCCGGAGCACATCCAGAGCCGGCGTTCCCATCATGTATTTCGTGATGTGGCTTCCTATGATGTCTTTTTTGGTGGTATTGATAAGGGCCTCGGCCATGTTGTTGCAGTGACGGATATAGCCTCTGCCGTCTATGGCGAAAATGCCCTCGTGAGTGGTCTCCAG
>JAUNBO010000122.1:3215-5539 GCA_030527065.1 Bacillota bacterium
CGGGAAGAGAAGGCGAGTAGTACTGATAGCTGCGGGCGTCCTCTATGTACTCTGTGACGCCGCTGCGCAGGACCCGGGCATAGAGCATGTTTCCGTCCACCTGCCCGGCTTCCTCCTTCTGCCCTATCTTCTCCTTGTAAGCCCCGGTGCCGCCTATGATCAGCAGCTGGTCGTCCACGATTTCCACCTCCACCCCCACGGCGATGGAAATGGCCTCCGCCACCTGCTGCACGCTGTCTGAAATTTCTTTCAGCTGTACCATAAAATAACCTCCCGGACAGGCGTCCGCAAGGTTATTTTCTTTCAGCCGGCTGCTTTCCTTTTCTTTCATCCCCAAAGGCGGGAATGGCCGGCTGCATCGGGACGTTCTGCCAAGACCTATTATATCAGAACGCCGCGGCTTTTAAAGCATTTTTGATACGAAAATCTCAATTTTAATACACTTTGACATTCGCTGCTTTTTCAGTGTTTTTCCGCATCTCCCTCTTCGCTGTCGGCGGTCTGCCGGTATTCTGCCGCATCCGTGGGCCGGGGAACGTCCCCCTTGGTAACGGTGGAGCCCAGGTTCAGCGTGCTCTTTTCCAGGGCCAGCACGATGTTGTTGACCTCCGAGATCCGCTCCGGCGTCATATCGTCCCCGGAAGCCAGCAGGGTGTTGTACAGAATGCTTTCCAGCTGATCGTGGACCGTAGCGATCTTGCTCCGCAGCTTGTAAAGATTTTCCCGGGTCTCCTGAATATCCTCGTCTGTGCTTTCCAGCACCGCATCCTCGTCCTTCACCATCTCATATTCGGCCCCCAGCTTTTCCACCACTATGCAGTCGTAGCCGAAGCGGGACTTGACAGAGCGGGCAAAATCCCTTTTGCCGTCCATTTCCCCATGGACCAGGAAAATGCTGTGGGGCACCTTTTCAAAGCCTCCCAGCCAGTCCAGCAGCCCATCCCGGTCCGCATGGCCGGAAAAGCCCTCCAGCCTGTGGATCTCCGCTTCCACATGGATCTTCTCGCCGAAGATGGTTACGTCCTTATCTCCGTCGGCAATGGAGCGGCCCAGAGTGCCCTCCGCCTGATAGCCTACAAAGACGACGCTGTTCTTGGGATTCCAGAGGCCGTGCTTCAGATGGTGCTTGATCCGGCCGGCCTCGCACATGCCGCTGGCGGAAATGATGATCTTGGGGGCAGATTCAAAATTCAGGGCCCTGGATTCGTCCGCAGTCCGTACAAATTCCAGATTCTTAAAGTCCAGGGGATTGTCCCCTTTCAATATATATTGCTTGGTCTCTTCATCGAAGACCTGGGCGTTTTTCCGGAACACCTCCGTGGCGGTGGTGGCCATGGGGCTGTCTACGTAGACCTTCACCTGGTCCAGGGCTTCCCGATATTCCTGGTGCTCTTCATAGAAGCGGTTGAATTCAAAGATCATCTCCTGGGTGCGGCCCACCGCAAAGGACGGGATGATGACGTTCCCTCCCCGCTTTATGGTATCCAGCACGATGTCTATCAGCCGCTGGACGCTGCCTTCGTTTGCCTCGTGGGCCCGGTTGCCGTAGGTGGTTTCCATGATGAGGAAATCCGCCTTGCGGATGATGGTGGGGTCCCTCAGTATGGGCCGGTTTTCCACGCCCAGGTCCCCGGAAAAGACCAGCTTGGACTTCTCCCCGTTTTCCGTAATGAAAAGCTCCACTATGGCGGAGCCCAGAATATGGCCCGCATCGTTAAATACCAATTCAAGATCCTCGTCTATTTTCACCAGCTCATCGTACATGACCGGGTTCAGGTAATCCAGGACCTTCAGGGCGTCGTTATAGGTGTAGAGGGGCTCCACCGGCGGCCGCCCCGCCCTCAGGTTCTTGCGGTTCTGCCACTCCGCTTCCTTCTCCTGTATGTAGCCGCTGTCCTTCAGCATCACATCCAGCAGGTCCGCCGTGGCGTCGGTGCAGTAGATCCGCCCCCGGAATCCCCTTTTCAGAAGCAGCGGCAGGCGGCCGGAATGGTCTATGTGGGCGTGGCTGATCACCACGTATTCTATTTCCGCCGGGTCAAAGCCAAAATCCTCATAGTTCAGCTTTTCTGTTTCCTTGTTTCCCTGAAACATGCCGCAATCCAGCAGTATTTTATGCTTTTCTGTGGTGAGTAAATGGCAGGAGCCCGTCACCATGGTGGCGGCGCCGCAAAACTTGATATGCAATCCCTTTCCTCCTTTGCTTTCCCTCCGGCAGGCTTCCGTGTCCCGCCCTTTTTAAATCTGTGAACAAGGACAGTATATCACATTCCCGGGGAAAGGGTTATAGACAATGGCGCTTTTTTGTCCAAAGAACAGACGCC
>JAUNBO010000123.1 GCA_030527065.1 Bacillota bacterium
AGCCGTAAAATTCTCTGGGACGAGGACAGACCGGCAAACCGTCCCCCTGACGCCCCCCCTTGAAAAGTAACTTGAGTTTCTGAAGAAAAACAGGAATCGACAAAAAAGGTTTGAAAAAGACCGGAAAAAAAGATATAATAAGAAGACGTTAGAGAAGAAAACATCTGCGCATATGGAAAACACCATATCGCTCAAACGATAGGGAGGCCGACATATGGCATTGTTGTTTAGGAAAAATCCTAAAAAACATAATAAAAAAGAAGAGCATGCAGAAAGGTCTGAAGCCCCGGCGGACCAGCGGGAGGAAGCAGACCGGATCACTGAAAAGACAGACCGGGAACCGGAAAAGATGCAAACAGCGGATACAGGCGGCGAAGCCGCAGGTATCTTTTCTTTGCCTTGGGAAGAGTTTTTAGCCCAGAAGGTGGCGGCCCTGGGAGACGGCGAGGACGAATTTCACCGTTTCACCATGGAGCTTCAGATCCAGAGAGAAACGGAGCCTGTTCCCGCACCCGCAGCCGCTGCGGACCGGCGTTTGGACATGCTGTTGGACAAGGTCACGGCCTTTGCCTGGAAATGGCTTCGCTGCGGGAAAGAAAAGGCGGCGTCATGGGCCGGGCTTCTGGGCGGGAAGCTGGTATCCTTCACAGAGCTTCTGGACAGAAAAGAGGCTGCCCTCAGCGAGCGGGCCGCCTACGCCATGGAATGCTTCGACAGCAGGCACGAGCTGGCCTGCCGGCGCTGTGCCCTGCTTCTGACCAGCGGGCTGGGGCTGTGGGACCATCTGCGCCGCAAGGCGGAGCGCAACCGCAGAAAGCTCTTAGTGGGCTTTTCCTGCGTCATAGTGGTCTGCGCCGCCGGCACCATGGCCGTGGGGGCCATGACGGCTTATGAATATTCTTACAACGGAAAGACCCTGGGAGTGGTGAAGGACCAGCAGGATGTGCTGAAGACCCTGGAGATCATCGGAGAGAATCTGGATTATGTCTACGGCGCCCAGGTGCGCATAGACGCCGCAGAGGACATCTCCTTCAAGAGGATCATCGCCCTCAATCAGGAAACGGACGACAAGGAAGACATCCTCACCACCCTCACCTACATGCAGGATATGCAGGTAACCGGCTACGCCCTCTATGTGGGGGGCAGCCGCATGGCCGTTTTCCCCAGCGAAGAAGACGTGGAAGACGTGCTGGATGTGCTGAAGGCGCAATATGTGGTGGAGGATGAAAACCGGCAGTTCACCAAAGTGGGCTTTGTGGAAGACGTGGAGATAAAGGAGCTCACCACCAGGCTGGGCAGCATGGACGATAAAGAGCAGGTGCAGGAATATCTGCTGACCGGCGGGGTAGAGGAGATCGTCTATGAAGTGAAGTCGGGAGATACCTTCTCTGAAATCGCCAAGAGCCTGGGGCTGTCTCAGGCGGAGCTGGCCGCCTTCAACCCGGACGTGGTGCCGGATACCCTTCATATAGGGCAGCAGCTGGTGCTGAACGCCATCGTACCCCTGCTTACGGTGGAGACCACGGAGATCGCCACCTATCAGGACAAAATAGATTACGAGATCGTCTACGAGGAAACCAGCGCCTTATACATCGGGGAAACCGAAGTGAAATCCGCCGGTGTGTACGGACAGCGCCAGGTGGTGGCGGAGATCACCCGTCAAAACGGCGTAGAGGTAAGCCGGGAAGAGCTGAGCCAGGAGATTTATTCCGAGCCCGTGAGCCAGGTGGTGCTGACGGGGACCAAGGAACTCCCGCCCCTCATCGGCACAGGCACCTTCGTCTCTCCCGTGAGAAGTTACACCCTCACCTCCCGCTTCGGCACCCGCTGGGGCCGGGCCCACACCGGGATAGATATGGCGGCCTCTTATGGCACGTCCATTTACGCCACCGACGGCGGCAAGGTCATTTCCGCCGGCTGGGAAGGCGCAAAAGGATACTGCATCCGCATAGACCACGGACAAAACATCACTTCCGTATATGCCCATCTGAGCTCCATGCTGGTCTCCGTCGGAGACAGCGTTTACCAGGGACAGAAGATCGGCCTTATGGGAAGCACCGGTTATTCCACCGGCTCCCATCTGCACTTTGAGATCCTGGTAAACGGCGTGGCCAAAAATCCCCTGAACTATTTGTAGCTGCGGCAGTTCAGGGGAGGCGGGAAGGAGACGGCTCCATGGAAAACAAAAAAATACTGATCATAGAGGACGAAAAGTCCATTTCCGACATCATCAAATTCAATCTGACCCGGGAAGGCTTTGGGGTGGAGACGGCGTATAACGGCAAGACAGGCCTGGAACAGGCCCTGGCCGGGGCGCCGGACCTGATCCTTCTGGATGTGATGCTGCCGCTGATGGACGGCTTTGAGGTCTGCCGCCGGATCCGGGAAAGCAGCTCCGTGCCCATCCTGATGCTCACCGCCAAGGAAGAAGAGGTGGACAAGGTGCTGGGGCTGGAGCTGGGAGCCGACGACTACATCACCAAGCCCTTCGGCATGCGGGAGCTCATCGCCCGCATCAAGGCCAATCTCCGCCGGGCGGACCTGGTGGGAGAGCTGAAGGACGAGCCTGCCAACCTCCAGGAGTTCGGCAATCTTTCCATAGATATGAACCGCTATGAAGCCCTTAAGAACGGCAAGGCCCTGGAATTGACCTTGCGGGAATTTGAGCTGCTGAAGTATCTGGCGGAGCGGGAAAACCGGGTCTTTTCCAGAGAGCAGCTCCTGGAAGAGGTCTGGGGCTACGAGTATTACGGAGACATCCGCACGGTGGACGTTACGGTGCGGCGGCTGCGGGAAAAGCTGGAGGACGATTCCAGCGATCCTCAGTATATCATGACCAAGAGAGGGATCGGCTATTATTTCAGGAGGCCTTGATTTGCTATGAATGCACCCAGAAAATGGCACAGCATTCGCTGGCGGATCGTTCTCATCTATTTCCTTCTGGTCTTTATCGTCATGGTGGTCGTGGGCGTGTTCATCATCAGCCAGATGAAGGATTACCAAATGGAATCCGTCCGCGATAACTTCACCACCATCGTTCAGGAAAACATCTTATCCATGATGGAATATGAAAGCCTGGAAGCCTACCGGGAGGAGCTGCAGGCGGATGTGGAATCCTGGGCTGCCAGCCTGCGGGAGGAGCTTCTGGTGGTGGACGGGGATTTCACCATCATCGCCTCCAGCAACCTGAGCTTTGTGGGGAGAAGCGCCGTGGAGGTCCTGGATCAGGAGATCCTGGTGCGGGGCTTTTCCGGGGAGATCGCAGAGAAGGACGGGGTGCTCTCCAGTGATATTCCAATAAAGACCATGGCCTTTCCCATTGAACGGGACGGAGAGGTGATCGGTCTTTTTTGCCTGCGGGCGGACGTTTCCGACGTTTACGACATTCTGGAAAACTCTCTGGGCATCTTTGTGAGGGCCCTGCTCATCGCCCTGGTCCTGACGACGGTCCTGGGAGTCTTCATCGCCAGAAGCATCACCGTGCCCATCAACGACGTCACCAAGAAAGCGGAGCGCATGGCCCAGGGGGACTTCAGCCAGGACGTCAGCGTGAAATCCAACGACGAGATCGGCCGTCTGGCGGAGATGTTCAATCTGCTCCGGGGTGAGCTGGACCTGACGGTCTCGGCCATTTCCAATGAAAAGAACAAGCTGGAAACCATTCTGAAATACATGGTGGACGGGCTGCTGGCCGTGGATCTGAACGGCCAGATCATCCACGCCAACCAGGCGGTGCGGAAAATGCTGTCTCTTTCCGAAGAGGACCTGGAGGGCGCTTATTACGACGATATCATGGGACGCTTCGGCTCGGAGCTGTCCTTTCAGACCATACGGGTGGGCTGCGAAATGGCCGGCGGCCAGGCCGTATTTGAAGCGGGGGGCTCCATCTTTGCCGTCCGCTACGACCGCTTCCGGGACGACGAGGGCCGGAACGTGGGCATCATCCTGCTGATGGAGAACATCACCGAGCGGCAGAAGCTGGAAAGCATGCAAAAAGACTTTGTGGCCAACGTTTCTCACGAGCTGAAAACGCCCCTGACCACCATAAAGAGCTATACGGAAACCCTGCTGGACGGCGGCCTGGAGGACAAGGAAACCACCCGGCAGTTTCTGACTGTAGTGGATGAGGAAACAGACCGGATGAACCGGCTGGTGCGGGAGCTGCTGCAGCTTTCCCGGCTGGACCACCAGCAGGAGCGGTGGAACAAGAAGGATATGGACCTGATCCCTCTGGTGAGGACCGCCGTGGCCCGGATGGAGCTGGCGGCCCAGAACAAAAAGCAGCATCTGAATTGCATTTTCAGTTCCGGGGGGCGTATCTCTGCGGTGGTGGACCGGGACCGGATAGAGCAGGTGGTGCTGAACGTGGTCTCCAACGCCATAAAGTACACTCAGGAGGGGGGCCGCATAGACGTGGACGTTATGACCGTGGGAAAAGAGGCCAGGATCATCGTCACGGACAACGGCATAGGCATAGAGGAAGCGGAGATCCCCCGGGTATTTGAACGCTTTTACCGGGTGGATAAGGCCCGGTCCCGGGAGATGGGCGGGACGGGCCTGGGCCTGGCCATCGCCAGGCAGATCGTGGAGGAACACGACGGGCGGATAGAGATAGAAAGCAAGAAGCAAAAGGGGACCCGGGTGACCATTTCCCTGCCCCGCTCTCCCAGCCGGGGGATCCCCCATATAGAATAGAAATGCTTCCCGGCGTTCATGTTTCGCCCCTTTTCCGCATATGCATAGGCATAGGCGAGGGGAGGGCAAAAGCATGGAAGAAAAAAAACGGGGCTTGCACAGCCTGTATCTGGAGGACCGGAACCGCATGGTGGTCACGGACGTAAAGGATGTGGAGAATTTTAATGAAGAGACCATCCTTCTGACCATCGGCGGCGGCGGCCTGGTGATAAAGGGACAAAAGCTGCACATACAGAAGCTGGACCTGGAAGAAGGCAAGGTGATCATAGACGGCCGGATCCAGTCTGCGGTTTATACGGAAAAGCGGGACGCCTCCGAGGGCGGCTTCCTGAAAAAGCTTCTGAAATGACGGAGCTGATCACAGAGCAGATCTTCCATGTGCTGGTGATGTTCGGCGGCGGCGCCATCCTCATGACCTTCTGGGAGCTTCTGGCTGTCTGGCGGGTGCGCCGGAAGCCGGGAAGGCTCCTCTCCTTTTGCCAGGAGCTCTGCTACTGGGTCCTGGCGGCTCTGCTGGTCTCCGCCTTTTTTTATTATTGCAGCCATGGGGCTTTAAGCGTTCACGGCTTTCTGGCCCTGGGGGCCGGGGCCCTTTTTTGGAAATGGTTTTCTGTGAATAAAATTTCACGCAGCTTCTCCTTTATTTATGGTATAATGAGCCCGGTGATGCGTGTTGGAAAGCACAGCGAATTGCACCACAATCTACCTCAGAATTCCAAACGGACC
>JAUNBO010000124.1:0-4164 GCA_030527065.1 Bacillota bacterium
GGCGTTCCCGATTCAAATGTGACCGCTTGCTCATAGACAGCAGTGGGAGCGGCAAGGCCGGGGCCCACTGCTGACATGCAACCTACAAATTCCGCCGGCACCAGTCCCGGACGCCACAGCTTTCGCATTGGGGCTTTCTGGCATGACATACCTGCCGCCCGTGCCAGATGAGGGCATGGTGCATCATGATCCAGTCCTTTTCCGGTATGGCCTTCATCAGCGCCAGCTCCGTTTTCAGCACATCCTTCTCCGCCGCCAGACCCATGCGGCCGGCCAGCCGGAACACATGGGTATCCACGGCGATCCGGGGCTGGCCGAAGCCCACGGACAAAACCACGTTGGCGGTCTTTCTCCCCACTCCCGGCAGAGCCACCAGCTTGTCATAGTCCGCCGGCACCTCTCCTCCGTACTCCGACGCCACCACCCGGCACAGAGCCTTCAGATTCTTTGCCTTGGTCCGGTGCATACCTATGGTCCGCAAAGCCGCTTCCAGCTCCGGCAGCTCCGCCTCCGCCAGGGCGGCGGCGTCGGGCCACCTTTCAAACAATGCCGGCGTCACGCCGTTGACGCTCTTGTCCGTGGTCTGGGCGGAGAGCATCACCGCCACCAGCAGCTGGAACGGGTCCTCATGGACCAGGGCGCATTCCGCCTCCGGGTAAAGGCCCCGCATGGCTTCTATCAATTCTGCGATCTCTTTCTTCGTCAATTTCCCCATCTCATGCTCCTGTTTTCTTCAATACACCTGCTCCTTTTCTATCGATTGTACCAGCTTTCGACAGCGGCGGCAAGAGCTGCTCTCCGGTATGCGGCCTATGCGCCGACCGGTAGTTATTACTCATAGGGCGCCAGGGGGGCGGTTTGCCGGTCTGGCGCCCCTTGAATAGTAACGGCACGTATGACTGGCGCATATTCCGGCCCCGCCGCCGCATATTAAAAGGAAGGAAAAACGGGAATGCAAAAAACCGACCCGCCGGTCAGTTTTTGGTTGACAAAGGGAGCCGGGGGCGGTATTATCATATTCGTAAGGAATTCCGACCCGCGGGTCGGAAAATGTCGAGAGGAGCAAAAAATATCGTGAGCAAGAAAAAAATCGCCCTTATCGTAGTCATTGCAGTGGTCGCCGTCATAGGCGCTTACCGTATCATAGAGGCCCTGGCCCCGGCAGAGGTGGCGGAGCAGGCCCCCGTCAATGTGATGGTGGCCACGGCGGAGCTGGGCTCCATCAATACCACCTCTCTCATCACCGGCCGCATAGAGGCCGTGGACGAGGCCGTAGTGGTCCCCCTGGTGGCGGGAGAGGTCAGCTCCGTCAACGTCAGCCTGGGAGATTACGTGGAGCAGGGGGCGGTCCTCTTCACCATAGACAGCACCACGGCCTCCAGTTCTTACACCCAGGCCCGCACCGCCTACGATCTGGCCGCCTCGGGCCTGGAGACCGCCAGGACCAATCTGGAGCGCATCACCGTTCTTTATCAGGAAGGCGCCGTTTCTCTGGCGGAATACGAAGGCGCCCAGAACGCCTATACCCAGGCGTCCCTGTCCATGGAGCAGGCCCGTTCCGGCCTCAGCGCCGCTTCCGACGCCCTGGGCTACTACACGGTAACGGCCCCCATCAGCGGCTACATCACCTCTGTCAACGTATCCGCCGGCTCCCTGGCAGGGCAGAGCGCCGCCGCCGTCACCATGGCTGACACCAGCCGGCTCCAGATGTCTGTCAGCGTTGCGGAATACCTGGTGGGAAACCTGCAGACCGGCGACCCGGTGGACATCTACATCTCCACCCTTTCGGAGGAGCCCTTTCAGGGGACCATCTCCGCCCTGGCTCCGGCCCCGGCCACAGGCTCCCTCACCTACCCCGCCACCATTTCCGTCGATAACCCCGACGGCAGCATCATGGCCGGCATGTTCGCCGAGGTCCGCTTCATCTCGGAATCCAGGGAAAACGTCCTCTGCATCCCCTCGGACGCCGTATTCATGAAATCCGGCCTGTCCATGGTGGCGGTGCTGGAAGACGGGCTGCCCGTCCTGAAGGAAGTGACCACCGGCATAGACGACGGCGAAATGGTGGAGATCACCGGCGGCCTTTCTCCCGGGGAGACCATCATAACCCAGGGCCAGCAGTATGTGACAGAGGGCCAGCCCGTCAACATCATAGAGTAACAAGGGGCGGCGGCCGCTCCCCTTTGTCCCGTTCTTTTAAAATCGAACTTCATTGGAGGCATTATGAATTTTTCCCGCATTTCCGTAGACCGGCCCGTAACTACCGTAATGGCCATCATGATAGTGGTCCTGGTGGGGCTTCTGGCCCTGACCGGGATCCCCATGGACCTGCTGCCGGATTTCAGCCTGCCCGTGGCCATCGCTTACGTCCAGTATCCCAACGCCGCCCCTCAGGAAGTGGAGAGCATGGTCACCGTTCCTCTGGAACAGGCCCTTTCCTCCGTCTCGGGGCTGGATTCCATTTCGTCCATGACTACGGAGGGGGTCTCCATCGTCATGGTCAGCTTCGCCATGGACACGGACATGGACTTCGCCACCCTGGACATGCGGGAAAAGATCGCCATGGTGGAAGCCTTCCTCCCGGAGGACGCCTCCGACCCCATGGTGATGAAGATGAGCATGGACTTCACGCCGGTGATCCAGATCTACATTTCTTCGGACCAGATGGACCTGGCGGACCTGAACCGGAGGGTGGAGGACAACATACTGTCCGCATTTGAGCGCAGCGAAGGAGTGGCCTCTGTCAGCGCCTACGGCGGCATCGTGGAGGAAATCTCCATCGTCTTCAATCAGGAGAGATTGACGGGCTACGGCCTCTCTCTGGCCACGGTGAGCCAGCTGCTGGCCGCCGAGAACATCAATCTCCCCAGCGGCGAGGTTTCCCGGGGCGCCACCAAGATGGTGGTCCGCACCATAGGGGAGTTCCAGTCTATAGACGACATCCGCAGCCTGCCCCTCACCCTGGCCGACGGCAGCATCGTCCGGCTTCAGGACATCGCCTCCGTAGAGGAAAGCCAGCAGGAGCAGACTTCCATCAGCCGGGTGGACGGCATTCCCGCCGTAGGCATCTCCATCAGCAAGCAGTCCACCGCCAACACGGTAGAGGTATCCAACGAAGTCCGAAAGACCATGGCGGACCTTCAGGAGGCCTATCCGGAACTGATCTTCACCGTGGGCATGGACCAGGCGGATTACATCAAAAACTCTGTGGCCTCCGTGGGGGAAAACGCCCTTGTGGGAGCCCTCCTTGCCATTTTCGTCATCTTCCTGTTCCTCCGCAGCGTCACCTCCACCCTGGTGGTGGCCATCGCCATCCCCACGGCCTTCCTGGCCACCTTCTCCCTCATGGACCTGACGGGGATGACCCTGAATATGATCACCCTCTGCGCCCTCACCCTGGCGGTGGGCATGCTGGTGGACAATTCCATCGTGGTGACGGAGAACATCTACCGCATCAGCAAGGACGAAAATCTGGGGGCCTACGACGCCTCCCTGCGGGGGAGCAAGCAGGTGTTCCTGGCCATCTCCGCCTCCACCCTCACCAGCATGGTGGTCTATCTGCCCATCGCCCTCAGCGACGGCATCGCTTCCCTCCTCTTCAAGGACTTCTGCTGGACCATCATCATAGCCCTGCTGGCCTCCTGGGTGGTGGCTCTGACCGCAGTCCCCATGCTCAGCTCCAAGCTCCTGAACACCAGCGCTTCCACAGACCACCTGCGTCTGGGGAACCACCGCTACAATTACAGGCTCCTGCCCCGGTTCTCCCGCTTCATCGCCTATCTCATCCGGGCCTATGAAGGGGCCATACGCCGGGCCCTGAAACACCGGAAGCGGGTGATAGTGACATGCATCCTCATCTTCGTCCTTTCCTGCGGCCTCATCGCCCTGGTGGGGATGGAATTCTTCCCTGCCAGCGACGAGGGCATTTTCGCCGTGTACGTGGACACTCCTTACGGCACCTCTCTGGAGGAAAAAGACGCCATCATCACTCAAATAGAAGCGGCGGCCCTGGCCATCCCTGAGCTGGAGCACTGTACCGTGGACATAGGCCTTACTTCCTCCTATCTGGGGACGGAGTCTGCTTCCGTTTCCGTCATCCTGACCCCAAAGGAGGAGCGGAGCCGGAGCATCACGGAGATCCTGGACGAATTGAAGGCGACCATA
>JAUNBO010000124.1:4264-5416 GCA_030527065.1 Bacillota bacterium
GCCTACCAGCTGGCCGACGCCCTCAGCGCCGCCCTTTCCGGCACCTCCACCACCAACCTGAAGATGGACGGGGAGGAGATCGCAGTCAACCTGTCCCTCTCCGACGATTACAACGCCTCCGTGGACAATATGCGGCAGATCCTCATTCCCACAGCTTACGGCACCACCGTGCCCGTAGGCCAGGTGGCCACCTTGGTGTTCGATAACTCCCCCACCCAGATAGACCGCTCCGACCAGCAGCGCTACGTCACCGTAGACGTCACCGTGGAAGGCAACGATCTGTCGGCGGTTTCTCAGGACATTCTGGCCTTTATGGATCAGTACCCCTTCCCCGATGGATACCGCTACGAGGAAGGCGGCACCTACGAGCAGATGATAGAGGCCTTTGAGGACTTATTCCTGGCCCTGCTGGCGGCGGTCCTCCTGGTGTTCATCGTCATGGCGGCCCAGTTCGAGTCCCTGCTCATGTCCATCATCGTCATGCTCTCCGTGCCCTTCGCCGTGTCGGGAGCCTTCCTGCTCCTGTTCCTTACGGGCAACACCCTGTCCCTTACGTCCTTCACCGGCCTCATCATCCTGGTGGGGATCGTGGTGAACAACGCCATTCTGCTGGTGGAGTTCATCAAATTCAACAAGCAGACCATGGAGAGGGACGAGGCCATCGTGCTGGCGGGGAAATTCCGCCTGCGGCCCATCCTCATGACCACCCTCACCACCTGCGTGGGCATGATCCCCCTGTCCCTGGGCCGGGGGGACGGCGGCGAGATCCTGGCGCCTCTGGCCATTTCCGTCATGGGCGGACTGGTGGGTTCCACTTTGGTAACTCTCATTCTGATCCCTGTATTCTATGCTTCCATAGACGACGCCCGGCTGCGCCGGGAGGAGAAAAAAGCGGAAAGGCAGCGGCGGATCGCCGCTCTGGAACAACGCTGGAAAGAGGAGGACGAGGCTCGTGGCAAGCAGCAGATCTGATAAGCGGGAACGCATTTTGAAAGCGGCCCTGGGACTTGTCCTTGAGCGGGGCCTTGATGAGACCCGGGTGATAGACATCGCCCGGGCGGCAGGCGTGGGCAAGGGAACGGTCTACGAGTATTTCCCCAGCAAGGAAGCCCTGTATCTGGAGCTTTTCCAGGAGCATGTGAGCTCCCGTTA
>JAUNBO010000125.1 GCA_030527065.1 Bacillota bacterium
GAGGCGTAGCCGATGGCGTCCGGGTTCTGGGATACGGTGGTGATGACGTCGCCGGTGCTGGTGAGCTCCTGCCTGTACTGACAGGCGTCCTCAGTCCCGGTGATGGACTCAAAGCCGTCCCGGGTGCCGCTGCCGGCCTCCCGGCCGATGAGGACGATGGAGGCGTCGGCGCCGCCCACCTGGCTCCAGTTGGTGATCTCCCCTGTGTAAATGGCTGCGATCTCTTCAAGGCTCAGGTCGGAGACGGGGTTTTCCGTATTTACGATGATGGAGACGCCGTCATAGGCCAGGACCGTTTCCGTAAGCCCCGCCGCTTTTTCGTCGCCGGTCAGGGTGCGGCTGGAAAGCCCGATGTCACAGCGGCCCTCGCTGACTGCCGCAATGCCGCTGCCGGAACCGGTGGGGTTGTATGTAAAGTTGATCTCGCTGTTTTCTGCGGTGAAGCTTTCTCCCAATGCGCCTATGACCTTTTCCATGGAGGTGGAGCCGTCCGTTGCAACAGAGCCGCCTTCTGGCTGGCCGCAGCCTGCAAGGGCTGCTGCCGCCATGACACAGATAAGCGCCAGACTGATGATTTTCTTTTTCATAACAAAACACTCCTTTTTCTTTTCACTTTCACTTTCATCTACAACTCAAGCATAGACCGGCAAAGTAAAATGAAAAAGAGAGATCGTGTTAAATCCAGGTTAAATCTTAAAAAACAACCGGGCGGCCCCGGAAGGGCCGCCCGTATCTATCTCATTCATTTGTTCAGGAGGTGGGAGAGAGCGTTGCTTGCGCTCTCAATGATATTGTATGCGGCAGAGGGGGAAAGGTGACGGCGGCCATGGAAAATCTTTCGGACCACCCCCCTGGCGCCCCCGTGAAAAGTAATGTTGCGCCCGCCTGTTGCATCGCAGCAAAATATCATTTGATATTCTTACCCATAGAAGATATAATAACTTTGTCTGAAAAGAGAAAGATTTTTAAGAATGAAGGGGTGATCTGCATGGCGCTGGGAAGCGAAGTTGGGATCGATTTGGGAACGGCCAACGTACTGGTATATATCAAAGGAAAGGGGATCGTGCTGGACGAACCCTCCGTGGTGGCTCTGAACAGAGATACGGAGGAGATTCTGGCGGTAGGGGAAGAGGCGCGGCAGATGCTGGGCCGGACGCCAAGCAATATCGTGGCGGTGCGTCCTCTGCGGGACGGCGTTATTTCTGATTACGACATCACGGAAAGGATGCTGAAATATTTCATCCGCAAGACCTGCGGAAGCAGCCGGCTCTTCCGGCCCAAGATCATGGTCTGCGTGCCCTCCGGGGTTACGGAAGTGGAAAAGCGGGCCGTGCGGGAAGCGGCGGCGGAAGCCGGCGGAAAAGCGGTATATCTCATGGAAGAGCCCGTGGCGGCGGCCATCGGGGCGGGGCTGGATATCTCCAGGCCGGACGGCTGCATGGTCATAGACATCGGCGGCGGCACCACAGACGTGGCGGTGATTTCCCTCAGCGGCATCGTTACCAGCGCTTCGGTGAAGGTGGCGGGAGATAAATTCGACGAAGCCATCATAAAATACATGCGCAAGGAGCATAAGCTGTACATCGGAGAGCGGACGGCGGAGGATATGAAGATCCACATCGGCACCGCTTATCCCAGAGCAGACATAGTTACAAGGGAATGCCGGGGACGGGATCTGGTGACGGGGCTTCCCAAATCCATAGAGATCACATCCACGGACATGATGGAGGCGCTGAGGGAGCCTTTGGCCACCATTTGCGAAACGGCTCACAGCGTTCTGGAACGGACCCCGCCGGAGCTTTCGGCGGACATCAGCACCGGGGGCATCATGCTCACCGGCGGCGGGGCGCTGCTTTACGGGATAGACCGGCGGATCTCAGAGGAAATGGGCATCCCGGTGCAGATCGCAGAGAACCCCCAATCCTGCGTGGCCATTGGGACCGGCAAAGCCCTTCTGTCCCTGGACATGATGGAAAAGGGCCCGATAAATCGCAAAAAGCCTTACGCATAGGAACAAACCATGGCAAAGCTGCAGCTGGCAGCGACGGCTACCTTCGGTCTGGAGGCGGTGGTCCGGCGGGAGCTGGAAAACCTGGGGATGAAGGTGCTGCGCGCCGAAGACGCTAAAATCACATATCTGGGCGATGAGCGCTCTCTGGTAAGATCCAATCTCTGGCTCCGGTCTGCAGATCGGGTCTTGCTTTGTATGGGAGAATTTGAAGCCCGCAGCTTTGAGGAGCTGTTCCAGCAGACCAGGGCCCTGCCCTGGGAGGAGTGGATCCCCATGGACGGGCGTTTTCCTGTTTCAGGAACCTCAGTCAAGTCTCTTCTTCACAGCGTGCCGGATTGTCAGGCCATAGTGAAAAAAGCCGTGGTGGAGCGTCTGAAAGAGACCTACGGCATAGAGCGCTTCCCGGAAACCGGCGGCGATTATGCCATAAAAGTGAGCATTCTGAAAGACCGGGTAAGCCTGACTCTGGACACCTCCGGGCCGGGACTCCATAAGAGAGGCTATCGGGTGGCGGACGTGGCCGCCCCCATAAAGGAGACCCTGGGAGCGGCCCTGGTGCAGCTTTCCTTCTGGAAAGAGGGCCGTTTACTGGCGGACCCTTTCTGCGGCTCCGGCACCATTCCCATAGAAGCGGCCATGCTGGCGGCCAACATCGCGCCGGGCCTTTCCCGGAGCTTTGCCGCCGAAGGCTGGGACGCCATTCCTGCAAAGCTCTGGAAAGAGGAGCGGAAAGAAGCCTTTGACGCCATACGGCAGGACGCCGACATTCGGATAGAGGCCTCGGACATCAGCCGGGCCGCCGTGGCGGCGGCTCAGGAAAACGCAGCCGAGGCGGGAGTGGACCAGTGGATCCGGTTCCGCACCGCCGCCGTGGCGCAGATGAAAGCCCCGGAGCCTTACGGGATCGTGGTCTGCAATCCTCCCTACGGACAGCGCATAGGAGAAAAGTCCCAGTTGGCAGAGATCTACCGCCAGCTGGGAGTGTTTTTTCGTGAAAACCCCACCTGGTCCCTCTATCTGATCACCGCAGACAAAGAGTTTGAAAAGCAGCTGGGAGAAACCTGGGGGCAGGGCGCTCCCGGAGGCTTCCGGGCCCCGGACCGCCGACGGAAGCTCTACAACGGCCGGATAGAGACTTGTTTTTATCAGTATTACGGAACGAAGCCCCCGCGGGAAGAACGGTAGATGGCAGAAATATCCTGTCGTTATGTTTCGGCAGCCCCTCCCATATACTGTTGAAGGGAACAAAGGGGGGCGGGCGAATCATGAGACCGGAGGGCTGGGAGCGAGCCGTGGAGCAGATCAACAATGTGCTGTGGTCAGAGGTCTTTGTGGGCTTCTGCCTGCTGACGGGGCTGTATTTTTCTGTCCGCACGGGCTTTCTGCAACTGCGGCTGGCAGGGACCATGGTGGCGCTGATCCGGGAAAGCCGGCCCTCGGCGGCTGGCATCTCCTCTTTTCAGGCATTTTGTACTGCCCTGGCGGGCCGGGTGGGAACGGGAGCCATTTCCGGGACCGCCGCCGCCATCTTCTACGGAGGGGCCGGCGCCGTGTTCTGGATGTGGGTGCTGGCTTTTCTGGGTGCCGCCACCACCTTTGTGGAATCGGCTCTGGGACAGATCTACAAGATAAAGCTGGACGGAGAATACCGGGGCGGTCCGGCCTACTACATTGAAAAATACACGGGAAAGAAGTGGTATGCCTGCCTCTTTGCGGGAACCCTGGTCCTTTCCGCCGGCCTGCTGCAGCCCGGCGTCCAGTCCAACGCCATCGCCGCTTCTTTTTACGGCGCTCTGGGCATTCCCCAATGGCTCAGCGGTCTGGTCATCGCCGTTTTGCTGGGCCTCATCATTTTCGGCGGCATCCGGCGCATCGCTGTTTTTTCGGAGATGGCGGTGCCTGCCATGGCAGGCGCTTACCTCTTGGTAGCCCTGGTGCTGGTCCTGGCCAATCTGGATAAGCTGGGAGAGGTCCTGCAGATGATTTTCCACGGGGCGGTGGGAGCCGACGCAGCTTTCGGCGGCATTTTAGGCTCCACCATCATGTGGGGAGTCCGCCGGGGGATCTACTCCAATGAAGCGGGCCTGGGCACCCAGCCCCATGCGGCGGCGGCGGCAGAGGTAAGCCATCCGGCCAAGCAGGGCCTGGTCCAGGCCTTCGGCGTTTACATAGACACCTGGCTGGTCTGCTCCGCCACGGCCTTCATGCTGCTGGTGACGGATTGCTTCAACACGGTGGGGCGCAGCGGCTATCTCCATGTGGGGCAGGGCTCTCCCCTGATGGCGGGATATGCGCAGGAAGGCCTGGTGGGTCCGGAATATGCCCAGGCGGCGGTAAACACGCTTTTCCCGGGGTTCGGCGGCCTGTTCGTGGCGGTGTGCCTGGCCTGCTTCGCCTTCACCAGCCTCCTGTCCCTCTATTATCAGGCGGAATGCAATCTGGCGTATCTGTTTCGGGGGAAAGCCTCCGCCGGGCGCACGCCGGCCACTCTGGCCCTGCGGCTTCTGATGGTGGGCGCTTCCTGGTATTTCTGCGTACACAGCGCAGAGGGCGCCTGGGCTGCCGGCGATGTGGGAGTGAGCCTTACGGCCTGGCTGAACCTCCTGGCGCTCTGGTATGCCCAAAGGCCGGCTCTCCTGTGCCTGCGGGACTTTGAGGCCCAGCGGAAACAGGGCCTGGACCCCTGCTTCCGTCCCGGCAGGCTGGGCATACGGAACGCAGAGCTCTGGGACGAGATGGCGGGGCTCCGGGCCGGTCCGGGAACCACCGGGCTGCGACGGCCCGCCGGCTAAAAGACCTCCCGGACAGATTTTTCCAGCAGCTCCGCCAGCAGGTCGATTTCCTCCCGCTCAATGATGAGGGGCGGGCTGATAAGGATGGAATCCCCCCGCAGTCCGTCCAGGAAGCCGCTGCTGGGATAGACGATGAGGCCGTTGCGGAAGCAGGCCTCCACCACCTTGGCCGTGATGCCGGCGGCGGGATCGAAGCAGGCCTTTGTCACCTTGTCCAGTGCAAATTCCACACCCCAGAGCAGGCCCTTCCCCCGCACGTCGTCTATGAAGGGGCAGCGCTCCATCAATTCCAGAAGCTTCGTTTGCAGATAAGCGCCGTTTTCGGCAGCCCGTTTCACGACGCCGTGCTTTTCTATGTAAGCCAGCACGCCCAGGGCGCCGGCGGCCCCCAGGGGGTTCCCGCTGAAGGTGTGGCCCGTGGAGAACGCCGCTTTTTTCTTCCGCATGGCGTCGTAGATGGCGGAAGTGGCCATGACTCCGGACAAAGGGCCGTAACCGCTGCTGACGCCCTTGCCAAAGATGAGGATGTCCGGCTCCGCAGCCCAGTGCTCCGACGCAAAGTATTTGCCGGTGCGCCCGAAGCCGGTGATGACTTCGTCCAT
>JAUNBO010000126.1 GCA_030527065.1 Bacillota bacterium
TCGTCCGGCAGCACGGGGTCGATGCTCTCGCCTTCTCCCGGCACCACGGGGACGATGATTTCGCCGCCCCCTTCCTGGCCTTCCCCTTCGGAGTCGCCATCTTCAGTGGAGTCATCGGGGTCTTCCCCGGTCCAGTCGTCTTCCCCGTAGGTGACGCCGTCCCAGACAAAGCCGCTGTCCAGGGCCGCATTGGGGTCTATGGGATAGAGGGTGGGGTTCAGGTTGTGGAGGTTGCAGTAGTAGGTGGGGGCTTCGTATCCGATGTCCGCCACTGAGAAGCCGCCGTAGCTGATAAGGGAGCCCTCGGGCCGCTGCACCTTGACGCTGCTCTCTCTGTGGCTGCAATAGGGCGTGGCCAGATAGCCGGAGTCGGTGCAGACCGTGACGGCCACATGGACGTCGTCGGTCTCCGTGGGCACCGTCCCCCGGATGAAGTATTCGCTTCTTACGGTGCCTCTGGGATCCAGGGCAGACAGCTCCGAAGGCAGCTTGCCGGATTTGGTGTCTATGGTGGCGGACACCACGTTCCCCGGGTTGCCGGGGTAGGAGCCCGTGGGCAGCTCCGCATGGATCTGCCGCATGATAGTGCTCCACAATCTGGCCGCCGCCGTGCTGCCTTCGGTGAGCTCTATGTTGACGTCGTTGCCGATCCAGAGGGATGCGGAATAGTAGGGGGTGAAGCCGCAGAACCAGACGTCGTAGTTTTCGGAGGTGGTACCGGTCTTGCCGGCTACGGGCTGACCGCTGAAGTTTGCCCGGCTGGCGATGCCCTGGGAGACGGTGGTCCGGAGGATGTCCGTCATGATGTAGGCCACCCCCGCATCCATGGCCTGGGTCTTTACCGCTTCGTTTTCCAGGATGACCTGCCCGTTTTTATCTGTGACTCTGTAATAGGAGGAAGGCTCCGTGTAGATGCCCTGGCTGGGGAAGGCGCCGTAAGCTACGGCCATTTCCAGGGGGGAGATGCCGTTGGTCATGCCTCCGAGGGAGAGGGCGGAGGGGTTCAGGTCGTTTACATCGCCGCTTTCCACTATGGAGGTGATTCCCAGCTTTTTCAGCAGGGCCACGCAACGGTCCGCTCCGATCTCGTTAAAGCACTTGACGGCGCATACATTGACGGACTGCTGGATGGCCTCCCGCATGGTGTGGAGGCCCCGGTAGCCGCTGTACCAGTTTTTGGGCCAGAGGCGGTTCCCCACCACCAAAGGAGAATCGTCTATGACGGAGGCGGCGGTCCAGAGCTGTGTGGTGTCCTGGACGCCGCTGTTCACTGCGTCGGCGCCGCTCTGCAGGGCGGCGGCATAGACGGAAATGGGCTTGATGGAAGAGCCGGGCTGCCGGGTGCTGGTGGCCCGGTTGAAGAGGAGCTTGCCGGAAATGCTCCGGCCTCCTGTCATGGCCTTTATGGTACCCTCGGTGTAATCGTAGACGACCATGGCCGCCTGGGGCTGCATGATGCGCTCCTTGATGGTGAAGTTCTCTGCGCTTACGGTGGCCCCGTTTTCATCAAAGGTGAACCAGTCTCTGTCCTCGAAGAACTGTGCGCTGATGAGGAGGTTGCCGTCCCCGTCCCGGGTCTTGTATTCCGACGGGATCAGGATGTAGCCCCCCTCCATGCTGTAAAAGATCCGGTTTTCGTCCACGGTGTAGAGGGGCTTGAACTCCAGGGTGACGTCGCTGACGCCGCCGGATTCCGTCTGATAGAAGTTCAGCCGCCCGCCGGAAAACACCAGCATGGAGCCGTCCTCGTTCATCTGGTATTCTTCAGGAGACAGGGTAAAGCTCCCGTCCTCGTTGAAGTAGGTCTCCAGGCTGTAGTACAATATATTCCCGCTGGAATCCCGCACATCTCCATTGTCGTTCCGGTTCAGGTCCGTAACGCCGGGGAAATTCTCTGTGTTGGCAAATTCCGTTTCGGCGATCTTCTGCATGGAGGTATCCAGGGTGCTGTAGATCCGCAGGCCGCCGTTGTTCAGCATATACTGGGCGTCCTCCTCGCTGATGTCCAACTCGGCCATCAGGTCTTCCGTCACCTCCGCCACCACATAGTCGGCGAAGTAGGAGGAAATCTCAGAAGCTAAAAGCTCCTGAGGATTGATGGCGGCCCGGATGTCCTCTGCCAGGGCTGCCTCCCGTTCTTCCGCCGAGATATAGCCCTGCTCTTCCATGAAACGGAGGACCAGGGCCTGCCGGTCTTTGTAGGCGTCGTCATAATAGGTGGTGTATTGATCTCCCCGGATGACGATGTCCAGGGCGTCCGGGTCCTCTATCTGCTCGTTGCTGATGGTCTTCAGAGGAGCCAGAACGCCGGGGCGCTGGGGCAGGGTGGCCAAGGTGGCGCATTCCGCCAGGGTAAGCTCGCTTACGTCCTTGGAGAAATAGCCCTGGGCTGCCGCCTGGACGCCGGAGGAATTGTTCCCCAGAAATACCACGTTCAGGTAGGCTTCTATGATCTGTTCCTTGGAGAGGGTCCTTTCCAGCTGGATGGCGTAATAAGCCTCCAGGACCTTCCGGTTGAGGGTACGCTCGCTGATGCGGTCCTCCAGGTAGAGATTCCGGGCCAGCTGCTGGGTGATGGTGCTGGTGCCTCCCACCCGGCTTCCGGTGGAGATGCTGTCCCAGATGGCCCCTGCGATCCGGATCACATTGAAGCCCCGGTGCTCCCAGAAGGTCTTGTCCTCTATGGCGACAAAGGCGTCGATCAGATCCTCCGGCATGTCCACATAGTCCACGCTGGTACGGAGGCCGTCGCTGTCGGCGGCGTAGATGGTTTCTATGGCGTTTCCTTCATCGTCGTACAGGATGGAGTTTTCCGGCAGCATGGAATAGATGTTGGTGGTGTTGATTTCCGGGGCGTCCCGCACGACGGACCAGACCCAGGCGCCGACGCCCAGGCAGCACATGAGGCCCAGGCACACCACGATGAGACAAATGCGTCCCCAATGGATCTTATACTTTTTCTTCTTCTTTTTGGAAGATCTTTTTTTGGATGTGGTCATGGCTGCTCCTGTACCGCCGCGGCCGCTGCGCCCGCCGCCCGAAGGAGCCGCAGCTTCCTGCAGCGGGCCGGTGTTTGCGACGCTTGCGGCGTCTGCGGGATCCGCTGCTTTTTCTGCGGCTGCGCCGACGGCTTCAACAGGCTCCTGCCCGGAGGCTTCTTCGCCGCCGGAGGTCTCTGTTTCTCCGGCCGCAGCTTTGCCGCTCATTTCAAAGTCGTTGCTGATGCGGTTGAACTCGTTGTTGATCTTTTCTAACTCTTCCAGAAAAGCGTCTATGTCTTTCCCCTGATCCTCATGATTCCCCTTGTAGTTATCGCTCAAGCTGTTTCACCTGCCTTTTGAACACTTCGGTGAGGCGCCGCCGCAGGGCCGCAGGCCCGGGCGGCGCCGGGGTGCAGTTTTCCTTTCCCGGCCCGGAGGCTGTGGAAAAGGGATGCGCACACATTGCTTTATTATAGCAAAAAAAGAAAGGGGGGACAAGGACATAAGAAAAAGTTCATGTATTTACAATATAATTTAAATAATGTATAATAATGGGAGGAAACCGGAAGGCGGCCGGGGAGGTATCATGCGGCGTCCTGTCTCCGTTTTATTACTGGCCTTTGCCGGAGGCATTTTACTGCAATATTGGGCAGAGGGAGCTCCTTTTCTGCTGGCGCCGGCGGCGGGGGCGGCGGTGCTGCTGCGCCGGAGAAGGACGGCAGCTCTGTTTTTGCTGGCGGTGTTTTTGGGCGCCGCCTGTTTTCTCTGTCAGGAGACCCGGAGCAGCCCTCTGCTCTCTTGCGAGGGGCAGACGGTGAGCCTGTGGGGCCGGGTGGTGAGCGTCGCCGAAAAGGAAGAGGACTATTATCAGCTGACGCTGAAAGGGGAGTGCTGGCAGCCCGGGGGCCTTGCCCGGGAGGATGAAGAGAGGTATCTTCTGGGAGAAAAGGTGCTGGTGCGTCTCAGCGGAGAGCTGGAAGGAGCGGAGACCTCCGTTTTAGGCTCTATGGAAGGGCCCCAGGAGCTGGTGGGGAGGCAGGTCTGCCTGCGGGGAAGCGTCTCGCTGCCTGACGGGCAGAAGAATCCCGGACTTTTTGATTACCGGCTCTATCTGAAAACCCGGGGGATAGCGGCCATCCTGAGCTGCCGGACCGGCCATCTGGAGGTGACGTCGGAGGGCAGTGCCTTCTGGAATGGCCTGGCCATGTGGAAGGCCCGGTTCACAGAGGCCCTGACGCCCCACATGTCCCGGGAGGCCCTGGCGGTGCTGACGGGGATGCTGTTTGGAGACAAGGAGCCTCTGGGGGACGAGCTGTATGAAGTGTTTCAGAAGAACGGCGTGGGCCATCTGCTGGCGGTCTCCGGCATCCATGTGGGGGTGATCTATCTCTACGCAGATTTGCTTCTGCGCCGGCGGGGAGGGCCCGCCGCCTCTCTGGCCGCCCTTCCGCTCCTGCTGTTCTATGCGGCCCTGGCCTCCTTTTCGCCCTCCGTGGTCCGGGCGGTGGTGATGATCAGCAGCCATCTGCTGGCCCGGCTCCTCCGGCGGCGCTACGACCTCCTTTGCTGTGCCTCCTTCAGCGCCTTCCTCATGCTGCTTCAAAATCCATATAACCTCTTTTCCCTGGGCTTTCAGCTCTCCTTCCTGGCGGTGTTCTGTCTGGCGTTTCTGCTGCCGCCCATGCAGCCGTGGGCGCAGCGCCTGAAAAGGCGGGGAGGGCTGGGGCTCTGGCAGGGACGGGCCGTGGAATGGGCGGGGCCCCTGCTGGCCATCCAGGCGGGGATGGCCCCAGTCACCGCTTATCTTTTCAACTACTTTTCCCTGGCCTCTTTCCTCCTGAATCCCCCGGCCATCTTCCTGGCGGGCTTTCTGATTCCAGTGGCCATGCTGCTCCTGCCCCTTTCCCTTTTGGGAGGGCCCCTGCTGGCTCTGGGGGCCATAGGGGCGGCGCTGCCGGCGGAGCTGCTGCTGCAGATGAACCTGCTGGCGTACAGGCCCGGCCTCAGCGTATTCAACGCCGTCAGCCCTCCGGCGGGCCTCCTGGCCCTCTGCTACGGCCTTCTGTTCTTTGTGGCCTCGGAGCAATTCTGGCGCTTTCTGCGCCGTCGGGACTTCCGCCGTATGGCCGCCGTCCTGCTGGCCCTGCTGCTGGCGGCCTCGTCGTTTTTCGTCTTTGTGCCCGGCTGCAGGGACGCACAGCTGGTCTTTGTGGATGTGGGGCAGGGGGACTGCCTTCACATACGAACCCCTTCCGGGAAAAACGTCCTCATAGACGGAGGGGGCAGCGCTGATTACGACGTGGGCCGGAACGTGCTGCTTCCTTACCTTTTAAAACAGGGGGTGGACCGCATAGACCTGGCCATAGTGACCCATCTCCATCAGGACCATTACGGAGGCATTGC
>JAUNBO010000002.1:0-16088 GCA_030527065.1 Bacillota bacterium
CCCACTCCTGGCGCATAAGTCACAAAACCCATTGTCACAGTACCGAAAGGAGAGAAAATGAGCATTCAGGAAGAAGCGTTGAAGCTGCACGAACAATGGAAAGGAAAGATCGAAGTGAAGAGCAAGGCGCCGGTGAATTCGGTGTACGACCTCTCCACGGCGTATACCCCCGGCGTGGCAGAGCCCTGCCGGGCCATCCACAAGGATAAGACCCAGGTCTACCGCTACACCGCCAAGAGCAATCTGGTGGCGGTGGTCACAGACGGCACCGCCGTGCTGGGCCTGGGAGATATAGGGCCCGAGGCGGGGCTTCCCGTCATGGAAGGAAAGGCCGTGCTGTTCAAGGAATTTGCCGGCGTGGACGCCTTCCCCATCTGCGTGGCGTCCAAAGAGGTGGAGGACATAGTGCGGACCGTAAAGCTGATAGAGCCGGTCTTCGGCGGCGTCAATCTGGAGGACATCTCCTCTCCCCGCTGCGCCGAAATAGAGCGCAGGCTGAAGGCGGAGCTCTCCATCCCCGTGTTCCACGACGACCAGCACGGCACGGCGGTGGTGGTGACCGCCGCCCTCATCAACGCCCTGAAGCTGGCGGGAAAAGAATGGGGGCAGATCAGAGTGGCCCTCAGCGGCGCCGGCGCCGCAGGCTCCGCCATCATCAAAATGCTGCAGACCATGGGGGTAAAGGATATCATCGCATGCAGCAGCAAAGGGATACTGAACAGGAGCGAGAGCTACTCCAACTGGGTCCATCAGGAAATTGCAGATACCACCAACGAAGCCCTGCGCAAGGGCGGCCTGGCGGAGGCCATGGAAGGCGCCGATGTGTTCATCGGCGTGTCTGCGGCTGGAATCGTCAGCAAAGAAATGGTGGCTTCCATGGCGGAAAAGCCCATAGTGATGGCCATGGCCAATCCCGACCCGGAGATCCTTCCGGCCCTGGCAAAAGAAGCGGGGGCGGAAATCGTGGGCACCGGGCGTTCCGATTATCCGAACCAGATCAACAACGTGCTGGCCTTCCCCGGCATCTTCCGGGGCGCTCTGGACGCCCGGGCCTCCGACATCAACGAGGCCATGAAGCGGGCCGCCGCCGAAGCCATAGCCGGCCTGGTATCTCCGGAAGAACTCTGCCCGGAATACATCATCGTGCCGCCCCTTGATAAGCGGGTGGGAAAGGCCGTGGCGGAGGCCGTTTACCGGGCGGCGGTGGAATCCGGCGTGGCCCGGCAGGAACTGCTGCCTTAGCCGCTTTTGCGGGAAGCGCCGGGGTTGGACGCCTCAGGCCCGGGCAGCTCAAACCAGAAGGTGCTGCCCTTGCCCACCTGGCTCTTGACGCCGAAGCGGGCTTTATGAAGGGTCAATATTTCTTTCACAATGGCCAGCCCCAGGCCTGAACCGCCGGAAACACTCCGGCTCAGGTGGGCGCTGGCTTTGTAATACCGTTTCCAGATCTCCTCCAGCTGTTCCTGGGGGATGCCCTGGCCGTGGTCGGTGACGCTGCAGCGGACGCCGCTGTCCGTTTCTTCCACCTGGACGATGACCTGCTTGTCCTCGCCGCCGTAGCGCAGGGCGTTGGTGATGAGATTGGCCAGGACCTGCTTTATCTTCTGCTCGTCGGCGGAGACCAGAGTATCGCCCCGGCTGCGGAAGATCAGCTGGTAGCCTTCTTGTTCTTCCAGAATAGAATAGGAAGAAAGCATGCTTTCCGCCGCCTCTGCCAGAAGGAAGGAAGAGGCTTCCAGGGCCGCTACGCCGGACTGCATCCGGGACAGGACCAGCATATCGTTCACCAGCAGATTCAGCCGGTCCGCCTCCTCTATGATCACCTGAAGATGGGCGTTGCGCTTCTCCGGGCAGTCCCCGGAGAGGTCCCGTATCATCTCGGCGTAGGATCTCACCATGGTGAGAGGCGTGCGGAGATCGTGGGAGACATTGGCCAGCAGGTCCTTCTGCAGATCGTCGGCCTTGGCCAGCTCTTTGGAAGTGTAAGTGAGGGTGTCCGCCAGCCGTATGATTTCGGAATAGTCGCCGCCTTCAAAGGGGACGTCGTAGCGTCCCTGGCCCAATTGGGCGGCGGAGTTGGTGATCTTCACCAGGGGGCGGGTGATCCGTTTGGCCAGGAAGAAGGAGATCCCGAAGGCCAGAAGCAGGGAGAGGATGGTGACCATGATGAGCTGGTTGAGGAGGATGTCTATGGTGGACTCCACCGGCGCCAGGGGAGCGTAAACATAGAGGTTCACAACGGCGCCGGAGCTTTCCGTGATGCGCTTCCCGTAGACGAGAATGGTGTTGGAGTCGTGACCCAGGGTGATGGAGACGGTGCCGGTGTCGCTGGCCTTCAGCTTTTCCCGTATCTCCGTCATGTCCTGATATCTGCCGATGATGGAAGGCCGCTGGCTGTCGCTGCCGGGGGTGTAGATGACCAGGCCCGCATCGGTCTCCAGCTGGATGAAGACATCGTCCTTGTAAGAGTACTCCGCCATTTTTTCGAAATCCAGCTCGCCGTAGTCCGAGGCGATGGAGTCGGCGATGGAGATGATCTCCCGGGCTTTCATTTCCTGGTAATAGGATTGAAAGAAAAAGATCTGGAGACACCAAAGGATCGCCATGAGCAGGATGGCGAACATCACAAAGTAAAACCAGAGCTTGAATTTAAGGCTTTTAAAATCGAATTTCATCTTCATGGGTAAAACTGTTCCGGAAAGGGGTCCGGTCCCCGGTCCGGAAACCGGAAAAATGACGGCCCCCGTTTCCGGGCTCACTCCTCAAATTTGTATCCCACACCCCGGAGGGTGACGATGTGGTCCCGATAGGGTCCCAGATTGTTCCGCAGGTTCTTGATGTGGGTGTCTATGGTGCGGTCGTCGCCGAAGTAATCGTAGCCCCAGATGTCGGACAGAAGCTTGTTGCGGGAAAGGGCCAGATTCTTGTTCTGGATGAGGTAGAACAGCAGGTCGTATTCCTTGGGGGTCATTTCCACCTTTGTCCCGTCCACGGTGACGGTGCGGGCGGGGATGTTGATCTCCAGGCCGCCGAAGGCGAGGACGGGGGGCGTTTCCGGCGCTGCGGCGCTGCGGCGGGCCAGGACGGCGTTGATCCGGGCCAGCAGCTCCTTGGGGCTGAAGGGCTTCACCACATAGTCGTCTATGCCCAGTTCAAAGCCGAAGAGCTTGTCGTATTCCTCTCCCCGGGCGGAAAGCATGATGATGGGGACGTCCCGTATTTTCCGGATCTCTTTGCAGGCGGAAAAGCCGTCCAGCCGGGGCATCATGATGTCCATTACGATGAGGTCGTATTCGTTCAGCTTGCACAGGTTCAGGGCCTCCATGCCGTCGGCGGCCTCCGAGACCTGATAGCCGCCGAACAGGGCGTATTCCCGTATGACCGCCCGGATCTTTTCTTCGTCGTCCACGATCAGCAGATGATACATTGCGATTCCCCCCTTTTTCTTTAAGGATATCCTATCCCGGGGTTGTGAAGAATGAGTGATGGCTTTATGTATTTTTAAAGTTCTCTGGTCATGATGCGGCGCAGATAGGCCAGCCGGGGCAGGCCGTTTTCCTTGGGCTGGGCCGTTTCCCCCTGAATGAGCGGGGTGACGTAGTCTATGAAGGGCTGCAGGACGCCGTTCCCCGCCTCGTTGATCCATTCCCGGGGGATCCTCTTTTCCGCATTGGCCACGTCCACCAGGTCTATGAGGGTGGTCTCACATTTATATTGGGGGCCTTCCACGCGCTTGAAGCCCACCATTTTATCCGTAACGCCCCTCTCCGCCGCTTCAAAGGCGGCCTTTCCCGCCATGTAGGCTTCCTCTATGTCCGTGGCGGAGGCCACGTGGGAAGCGCAGCGCTGGAGCAGGCTGAATTCTATGCCCCGGACCTTGGCGTCTATTTTGGTCTTGGCGAAGCCTGCCAGGCTGGTGGCCAGCCCTCCCATCTGGGAATGGCCGAAGGCGTCCTTGGTCCTTGAAGTCTCGCTGAAATAAGAGGAAATGTAGGTGCCGTTCTTATCTTTCACGCCTTCGGAGACCGCTATCATAACGTCTCCCTGGCGCTCGTACACCCGGGAAACGTCCGCCATGAAATCCGCCATATCGAAGGGGACCTCCGGCATGTAGATCAGGTCCGGCCCGTCGCCGTGGACCTGGGAGAGGGCGGCGGCGGCGGTGAGCCAGCCGGCGTTCCTGCCCATGATCTCCACCACGGTGATGGAGCCTGTGTTGTAGACCTTGGCGTCCCGGGACAGCTCCATGCAGGTGGTGGCCACGTATTTGGCGGCGCTGCCGTAGCCGGGGCAGTGGTCCGTATGGGCCAGATCGTTGTCTATGGTCTTGGGGATGCCTATGATGCGGCAGGGATAGTTGCGGCTGCTCAGGTAATTGCTGATCTTGCTGCAGGTGTCCATGGAATCGTTGCCGCCGTTATAGAAGAAGTAGCGGACGTCGTATTTCTGGAAGACCTCCAGGATGCGCTTGTAATCAGTGTCGTCCGCCAGGAAGTCCGCCAGCTTATAGCGGCAGGTGCCCAGAACGGAGGAAGGAGAGTAGCGCATGAGGGCCAGCTCCTCCGGGTCTTCCCGGGTCAGATCGTAGAGGCGGTCGTTGAGGACGCCCAGGATGCCGTGGGCGGCGCCGTAGACCTTCCCCACGTTTTCAGAGCCCAGGGCGGCCTCTATGCAGCCCAGGGCGCTGGCGTTGATGACGGCGGAAGGGCCGCCGGACTGGCCGATGATGCAGTTGCCTTTCAATGCTTCCATGGATGTTCCCCCTTATTCTTTAAATGTTCAGAAATCCATCACGGTTTCTTTACAGATAAACTATATCATAAGGCGGAAAGAGGGGCAAGTGCGGGGTTGGGAAAAATTCAGTTGACAGGGTAGCGGCCGTGTGATATTCTGTAAAACTACTTTCTTGACGTAAGGGTCTTTTTGCGTTATACTGTACTAAAGTGGAGGCCTTTACGATGTTTTCAACAGGAGATAAAATCGCATATCCTATGCACGGCGCCGGTATCATAGAAGGGATCGAAGAGAAAAAGATCCTGGGTGAAGTACGCCAGTATTATATCCTGCGGGTGCCCTACGGAGATATGAAGATCATGATCCCTGTGGGAAATTCGGAAGAGATCGGAGTGAGGGCCATCATTTCCAGGGACGAGCTCCGGGAGGTGCTGGCGGTCCTGAGCGGGGAGTCCACCTCCATGCCCAGCAACTGGAACCGCCGGAACAGAGAAAACCTGGAGAAGCTGAAGACGGGGGACCTTTTCCAGGTGGCGGCGGTGATCCGCAACCTGGTCCGCATAGACAGGGAAAAAAGACTGTCTACAGGGGAGAAAAAAATGCTGAACAGCGCCCGGCAGATCCTTATCAGCGAAATGGTGCTGGTGACCGGGATGAACGCAGAGCAGGCGGAGGAAGAGGTCCTTTCAAGAATTTAACGAAAAGAAGGGGAAGATAACAGGATTGTTTAGGAAGTTTTACAGAGCCATATTCACCACGTGCGGCATGTTCTTTGGCTTCGGGATGTGGCTGTTGTTCGATAACGTACTGCTGGGACTCATAGTCAGGATGAACGGGAACGTGGTCCTGTCCGAGACTCAGGAAACCGTGGGAAGCATCGCGTGTGTCCTGGGGGGCGGCCTTTTGTTTTTTCTCCTGGCGCCTCTGTTCATACGCCAGAGCAAGCAGGTGGCCAAGAACATAGAGTCGGACCTGCGGAAGGTGCCGTCCAACGAGTTGTGGCCCGCTGCGGCGGGCATGGTGCTGGGCCTGGTGATGGCCTATCTCATCAGCACCCTGTTCGAGGGGCTGGAGATCCCCTATCTGAGCCTCATTCTGTCCATCATCACCTATCTGTTCCTGGGATACCTGGGCGCTTACATAGGCGGCAAGCGGGGAAAGGATATGCTGCCGGCCCTCAACCTGACGAAAAAGGGCGCAGAGGGAGGCGGCAAAAAGAAAAAGGGTGCGGAATCCACTCCCAAAATCCTGGATACCAGCGTCATCATAGACGGGCGCATTGCGGACATCATGAAGACAGGCTTCATAGAGGGGAGCATCGTCATCCCTGAGTTCGTTCTGATAGAGCTCCAGCACATCGCCGATTCCTCGGACAGCCTGAAGAGGAACCGGGGCCGGCGGGGCCTGGACGTCCTGAACAGGATACAGAACGATTACGGCATAGAGATCTACGACAGCTCCGGGGAAAAAAGCCTGGAGGACATCCCCGAGGTGGACGTGAAGCTGCTGAAGCTGGCCCAGGTGATGAACGGCAAGGTGGTGACCAACGACTACAATTTGAATAAGGTAGCGCTGATAAAGGGCGTGGAGGTGCTGAACATCAACGAGCTGGCCAACACCCTGAAGCCCGTGGTGCTGCCCGGGGAGACCATGACCATCTTCCTGGTGAAGGAAGGGAAGGAAAACAACCAGGGCGTGGCCTATCTGGACGACGGCACCATGATCGTGGTGGAGGATGGGAAACGATACATAGGGCAGACCGTGGACGCCGTGGTCACCAGTGTTTTGCAGACTGCAGCGGGGCGGATGATATTCACAAAACCCAAGCGCTGAGTTCCCGGGCCGGGCTTTGGCAGGGGCCGGACTCCGGCGGGACAGGGCGGAAAAGAGAAGGAAATGTATGAAGGGAAACGGGTGGCTGCCGTCATTGCCGCTGCCGGCGCCGGCAGCAGGATGGGAGGCGGCGTTCCGAAGCAATATCTGGAACTGGAAGGCGCGCCGGTCCTGGGAAGGACGCTGGCGGCCTTTGTCCGGCATCCGGCCGTAGACGAAATATACATCGCCATAAGAGAAGAGGACAGAGAACGCTGCCGGGACCTTGTCCGGGAATGGGGCTGCGGCCGGGTAACGGCCATGGTGGCCGGAGGGGCGGAGCGGCAGGATTCTGTTTTTTGTGTTTTAAAGGAAATGAAAAAGAACGGGCCTCTTCCGGAGCTGGTCCTGGTCCAGGACGCCGCCCGGCCTTTCGTCTCCGGGGCCCTGATTTCCCGGGTCCTGAAAGCGGCGGCAGAAGAAGGCGCCGCCGTTCCCGGGCTTCCCGTAAGGGATACGGTGAAGCGGGGAAAAGAAGGGGTCCTGCATGAAACCGTGGACCGGAGAGGCCTTTTCACAGTGCAGACCCCTCAGGGCTTTCAGACCGGCCTGCTGCTGCAGGCCTATGAAACGGCGGAGGCCCGGGGCTTCCGGGGCACCGACGACGCAGCCCTGGCGGAGGGCCTGGGAAGGCCGGCGGCCCTGGTGGAAGGAGAGGCCCGGAACATAAAGCTTACCACGCCGGAAGATATGGCCATGGCAGCCGCCTTTCTGAAACGATCTGACAACCAGCGCCCTTGCCGGATGGGAACGGGCCTGGACGCCCATGCCTTCGCCCCGGGGCGGAAGCTGATACTGGGGGGAGTGGAGATCCCCTTCGAGAAGGGGCTGGCCGGCCATTCCGATGCGGACGTGCTGACCCATGCCGTGGCGGACGCCGTCCTGGGGGCCTGCGCCCTGGGAGATATCGGGCGGCATTTTCCGGATACGGACCCCGCTTACAAAGGGGTTTCCAGTCTGAAGCTCCTGGAACAGGTGAAAGCTTTAGCGGAGGCCGCCGGCTTTGTTCCGGGCAACGTGGACGTCACTCTGATCGGACAGCGCCCTAAGATCGCTCCCCACGCACGGGAGATGGAAGAGAACCTGGCCAGGGCGCTGGGAGTTGCGGAAGGACAAATCAACGTAAAGGCCACCACCACGGAGGGCATGGGCTTTACGGGCCGGGAGGAAGGCCTGGCCGCCCAGGCGGTGGCGGTGGTATACGATAAGCCGGGGACCGGCATAAAAGAATGAAGGAGACAGGAAGCAAATGAGAATGTCACAGATGTATTTCAAAACCCTCAGAGAAGTGCCTGCAGAGGCGGAGATCCCCAGCCATATCTGGCTGCTGCGGGCAGGGATGATCAGGAAGCTGGTTTCCGGCGTGTACGGATTCATGCCCCTGGGGCGCCGAAGCTTGTTGAAAATAGAAGAGATCGTCAGAGAAGAGATGAACGCCAAGGGCGCACAGGAGATCCTCATGTCCGCCATCTGCCCGGCGGAGCTCTGGCAGGAAACAGGCCGCTGGCAGGCCTACGGCCCGGAGATGTGGCGGCTGAAGGACCGGAACCAGCGGGAATTCTGCCTGGGGCCCACCCACGAGGAGATCTTCACGGACATCATCCGCAACGAGGTGGATTCCTACCGGCAGCTGCCCCTGAACCTCTATCAGATACAGACCAAATACCGGGATGAAAAGAGGCCCCGCTTCGGCCTGATGCGGAGCCGGGAATTCATCATGAAAGACGCCTATTCCTTCGACAGAGACCGGGAGGGCCTGGACAAAAGCTATCAGGAGATGTACGACGCCTATGAGAAGGTGTTTACCCGCTGCGGCCTGTCCTTCCGGGCGGTGGAGGCGGATACCGGAGCCATCGGCGGCAGCGATTCCCACGAATTCACCGCCCTTTCCGAATACGGCGAAAGCGAGATCGTGTACTGCGAATCCTGCGATATGGCGGCCACCCGGGAGCGGGCGGGATTTTCCGACGCAGCGCCTTCGGAGGAAGCCATGCTGCCGATGAAAGAAGTCCATACCCCCGGCACCAAGACCATAGCCGCCGTGGCGGAGTATCTGGGACTGAAAGAGGAGCAGACCTGCAAGGCCCTGCTGTTCCAGGTGGACGGGCAGGAGTACAAATATGCGGCGGCCTTTCTCAGAGGCGACCGGGAGCTGAACATGACCAAGCTGATCAATGCCCTGAAGATACCGGAGCATGCCATAGAGTTTGCCGACGAGAACGCCATGCACGAGGAAACCGGCTGCGTAGGCGGCTTTACCGGCCCCATGGGCCTGCGCAACTGCAAACTCATAGTGGACAGCGAGCTGGTGGGAGCCAGAAACCTCTGCGCCGGCGCCTGCAAGGCGGATCATCATGTATTGAATGTCAATTATGGCAGAGACTATAAAGCGGACGTGGTGGCAGACCTGAAGCTCATAGGAGACGGAGACCCCTGCCCCTGCTGCGGCGCACCGGTGAAGATGACCAGAGGCATAGAGGTAGGGCAGGTCTTCAAGCTGGGGACCAAGTACAGCGAGGCCATGCATGCTTATTACAAGGACGAAAACCAGCAGGAAAAGGTGATCGTGATGGGCTGCTACGGCATAGGCGTCAGCCGGACCCTGGCGGCCATCGTGGAGCAGCATCACGATGAAGACGGCATCATCTGGCCCATGTCCGTGGCCCCTTACCACGCCATCATCACCATAGTGAATCCCAAGGACGAGGCGCAGCTGGCCCTGGGCGAAGCCCTTTACCAGGAGCTTCAGGCGGCGAAGGTGGAAGTGCTGCTGGACGACAGGCAGGAGCGCCCCGGCGTCAAGTTCAAGGACGCAGACCTCATCGGCATCCCTGTCCGGGTGAACGTGGGGAAGAAGGCGGGAGAAGGCCTGGTGGAATTCAAGCTCCGGGCGGAGAAAGGGACTGTGGAAATGACGGCCCCGGAGGCTGCGGCGGAGATCCGGCGCCTGGTGGAAGAGAGCCGGTAAAAAAGGAGCGGGAGGGGGACGGCGGCGGACGGATCCGGGCCGGCCCCGTGGAAAATGCGTAAAAACGGAAGACTTATAAGAGAGACAGGAAAGCTTTTAGCGTCCTTCCTGAAGGTGGGGACTTTTGTCTTCGGCGGCGGCTACGCCATGATCCCGGCCATACGCCGGGAGGCTGTGGAGCGCCGGGGCTGGATGAACGAGGAGGAGATCTCCGACTGCATCGCCATCAGCCAGGCTTTGCCGGGGGCCTTTGCCGTCAACAGCGCCGTGTTCATCGGAAAGAAGGCTGCGGGGATCCCCGGGGCCCTGGCGGCGGTGTTCGGCGTCACCTTCCCGGCGGCGCTGTCCATTCTGGTGATCGTGCTGTTTCTGGGACAGATAGAGGACAACGTATATGTGCAGGGGGCTCTGGAGGGCATCATGGCCGCTGCCGTGGCCCTGATCCTGGTGACGGTGTGGCAGATGGCCCGGACCCTTCTGGACAGGAAGCTGGCCTATGCCATAGCGGCCCTTTCCTTTCTGCTCATCATAGTGTTGGGCCTCAGCGTCATCTGGGCCGTTTTGGCGGGAGGACTCATCGGCTTTCTGGAAAGCCTGTATCTGCGCCGCCGGAAGGGGAGGGCGCAGTGATGGCGTATTTACAGCTTTTCTGGGCCTTTTTCCGCATCAGCATCTTCGGCTTCGGCGGCGGTTACGGGATCCTGCCTTTGCTTTATCAGAGCATCCTGGAATTCGGCTTCATGCCTCAGGCGGAATTTGCCCGGCTGGTGGCTCTGTCCCAGGTGACGCCGGGGCCTATCATCATCAATGCGGCCACCTATGTGGGCTATCAATATGCGGGTCTGGGCGGGTCTGTTGCAGCCACTCTGGGGATCGTGACTCCTTCTGTGTTGCTGGTCCTGCTCATCTGCCGTTTTATGAAGCACTTTCAGGAAAGCTGGGCCATGGAGGGCATATTGAACGGCATCCGCCCCGCCACGGTAGGGCTCCTGGCCTCCGCCGTGATTTACCTGGCTACGGGCTCCCTGTGGCAGGCGGGAGTGGACTGGCAGACCTTTTTCACGGCGCCAGCGGCTTACATCCATTGGGCGCCGGCGGCGTTCTTCCTGGTGACGGCCATTGTCTACGGGAAGTGGCGCTTCAGCCCCATAAAGCTGACCATAGTGGCCGGCGTGGCGGGGGCTTTCCTCATTCGCTGAGGAAGGTTTTAAAAGGAGGGAAAGCTTATGTGGAAAGGCGGCGTGCGGGTGGTGGTACCCGACGAAAACGGCCGGGTCCTGCTGGCTTGTCAGAAGCATGAGGACCGGGAGATCTGGATGCTTCCCGGCGGCGGGATAGAGGAGGACGAGGACGCTTCCCAGGCGGCGGTGAGAGAGATCCTGGAAGAGACGGGGCTGGTGGTGGACCCGGGCCCTCTGCTCTGGCATGTGGAAGAGGTTTCTCCCGGCAGGGGCCAGCGCTTTGTGAATTTCTTCCTCTCCCGCATCATCGGCGGTCGTCTGGAGCTGGGAGCGGACCCGGAGCGGGAAGAACAGGTCCTTCTGGAACTGCGCTTTTTCAGCCCAGCGGAGATGAAGCAGCTGCCGCAGGTCTACCCGGACTGGCTGCCCGAAGAGCTGGAGAAGGTGATGGAAAAAGGGCCGGCAGCCGCCGGGGACCCCTTCCGCCTGCGAAAATAGAAGCGGGGAGTCCGCCGCAGGCAATCTTGACGGACCCCTTCCGGGGGATTATAATGGTAATGTGCTTCGGACGGCGGGGACGGGAAGAGCCCGGCGCCGGACCCCGGGCCCTGAGGCGGCGGAGCATTCGGGCATTTGCCGGGAAAGCGGCCGGCCCGGGCCGGGAAAGATTTAAAGAAACGAGGATACTAAGATGGAAAGAATGGTAGGGACCACATCCAGGGGCCTGCGGGCGCCTATTATCCGGGAAGGCGACGATCTGGAGAAGATCGTTGTGGATACGCTGCTGAAAGCGGCGGAAGCAGAAGGATTTCCCATAGAGGACCGGGACGTGCTGGCCGTAACGGAGGCGGTGGTGGCCAGGGCCCAGGGCAACTACGCTACGGTGGATCAGCTGGCGGCGGATGTAAAGGCCAAATTCGGCCGGGGAACTCTGGGGCTGGTCTTTCCCATCCTCAGCCGGAACCGCTTCGCCATCTGCCTCCGGGGCATTGCCAGAGGGGCGGAAAAGATAGTGCTGCAGCTCAGCTACCCCAGCGACGAGGTGGGGAACCATCTGGTGGACCTGGACCTGGTGGAGGCCAAGGGCGTGGACCCCTATAAAGACGTCCTGACCCAAAGCCAGTTTGAGAGCCTGTTCGGAAAATCCCGCCACACCTTCACAGGCATGGATTATGTGAACTATTACAAGGGACTCATAGAGGAAGAAGGCTGCCGGGTGGAGGTGATATTCGCCAACGATCCCAAAGCCGTTCTGGAATATACGAAGAAGGTGCTGGCCTGCGACATCCATACCAGGGCCCGGACCAAGCGCATCCTGGAAGGGGCCGGGGCGGAGGTGGTCCTGGGCCTGGACGGCCTGCTGAACGAGAGCGTGGAGGGCAGCGGCTACAACAGCCGTTACGGCGTGCTGGGCTCCAACAAATCCACGGAGAGCGTCATAAAGCTCTTCCCCAACGATTGCACCGAATTTGTCAACAACATCCAGGAAAGGCTGCGGACCCTTACAGGAAAGACCGTGGAGGTGATGGTCTACGGCGACGGGGCCTTCAAGGATCCGGTAGGAAAGATATGGGAGCTGGCGGACCCGGTGGTGTCTCCCGGATATACGGCGGGCCTGGAAGGGACGCCCAACGAGGTGAAGATCAAGTATCTGGCGGACAACGATTTTGCCCACCTCTCAGGGGATGCGCTGAAGGCGGCCATCTCTGAATACATCAAGAACAAGGACGAAGACCTGGGCAGCTCCATGGTGGCCCAGGGGACCACACCCCGGCGGCTGACGGACCTGATAGGCTCCCTGTGCGACCTCACCTCCGGCAGCGGGGACAAGGGGACGCCGTTCGTCTATATAAAGGGCTATTTCGATAACTACACAAACAGATAGAACAAAGCAGGAGCCCGGCAAAAGCCGGGCCTCTTGTTCGGGAGAAGAAGATGGACGTCACACCCCTGAGATTCAAAGGCGGAAATTTAGAGATCCTGGACCAGACCAGGCTGCCCCGGGAGGAGGTCTGGCTCACGCTGGAAACCAGAGAGGACGTCTGGGAGGCCATCCACTGGCTGAAGGTCCGGGGGGCCCCGGCCATAGGCGTGGCGGCGGCCTACGGACTTTTTGTCGCCGTCCGCTATCTGGAAGAAACAGATAAGGACGCTTTTATTGCGGCCTTCCGGGAGACCAGGGATTATCTGAACAGCTCCCGGCCCACGGCGGTGAATCTGTCCTGGGCCCTGGAGCGGATGGAAGCCTGCCTGGAGGCCCAACGCCACAGGACGGTGGCCCAGATAAAAGAAGCCCTGCTGGCGGAGGCGCAGGCTATCCACCGGGAGGACGAGGAAGCTTGCAGGAAGCTGGGGGAAAACGGTCTCAGTCTTCTTTCGCCGGGGATGGGGCTCCTGACCCACTGCAACGCCGGGGCCCTGGCCGCTTCCCGCTACGGCACGGCTCTGGCCCCCATCCATCTGGGCCAGTCCATGGGCTACGGTTTCAAGGTCTTTGCCGGGGAGACCCGGCCCCTGCTCCAGGGAGCCCGGCTCACGGCCTGGGAACTGCAAAAGGCCGGGGTGGACGTGACCCTCATATGCGATAATATGGCCGCTTCCGTGATGAAAAACGGCTGGGTGGACGCGGTGCTGACAGGCTGCGACAGGCTGGCGGCCAACGGCGACGGGGCCAACAAGATCGGCACCTCCGGTCTGGCGATCCTGGCAAAGGAATTCGGCGTCCCCTTCTATATGTTCGTCCCCACCTCCACCATAGACCGGAATGCGGCCACGGGAGCGGACATTCCCATAGAGCAGCGCCGGGGGGACGAGGTCCACCGGCTCTGGTATGCCCGGGATATGGCCCCGGCAGGAATCGGCGTCTATAATCCGGCCTTCGACGTCACCGAGGCGAAATACATCACCGCCATCGTGACGGAAAGAGGCATAGTGCGGCCCCCCTATGAAGAGGGCCTCCGGGAATTGTTTGGCTGAATTACGAAATTGTTAAGAAACTGCAATGGCTTTGTCCTTGAACCGGGCGGCGGCGCAGTGTATAATACTTTAGAATCGGGTCTTTGGTCCGGGAAAAAAGCGTATGGTACTTCAGGACCGGGTCTTTGGTCCGGAAAAAAGGGGGAATGGAGAAATGAAGAAAGCAACAGCGTTTGTTCTGGTTTTGACACTGGTGCTGGGCAGCCTGGGATTTGCCTTTGGCGCCGGGGCCCTCAGCGACGTGGCGGGAACAAAGTACGAAGAAGCGGTGACGGCGCTGGCGGAGGCCGGAGTGGTGGAAGGCTACCCCGACGGCAGCTTCCTGCCGGGGAACAGCATTACCCGGGCGGAAGCCTGTAAGATCGTGGTCCTGGCGGCGGCGGAGGGCAACCGGGTCCCGGCGGCGGCTCTGGAAGCGGCGGCAGGGGCTGCGGCGGAGAGCTTTTCCGACGTATCGGCGGATTTCTGGGCGGCTCCCTACATCGGCTATGCCGTGGAGCAGGGCGTCGTCAACGGCTATCCCGACGGCAGCTTCAGGGCCGGGCAGAACGTCACCTATTACGAGCTCGTAAAGATGATGGCGGCGGCCATGGGCGTGGAGGAAGACTCCCTGACGGGGCAGTGGCCGGATAATTACGAGAGCGCCGCCGAGACCCTGGGGCTTCTGGAAAACGTCAGCTATACCGACGGCAACGCAGCCGCTTCCCGGGGAGACGTGGCCATCGTGGCCTACAACGGCTCGGGGCTGGCTCCGGCGGAGGAAGAGGACCCTGCCGAAACGCCGGATGAGGATGGCGGCGACGCCTTCGATCTTTCCAAGTTCAGAGGCGCTCTGATAGGAGTGATCCAGGGCACGGAAAGCATCCTGAACGCCGAAGAAGAGTCCGTGTCTGCGGTGGATTTCCTGCTGGGCAGCAAGTATGCCGGCACCGTTCCCGCAAAGAAGAACAGCGCTGCGGATACGGCCATCGCAGCCCTGGACCAGGCAGATTACCTGGACGGCGCCCTGTACGCTCTGCGGATCGTAAAGGGCGAGATCACGGAGATCTCCGCCGTCACCAGCTCCGCCATCACCTGGGCGGACGATTGCAAGGAACTGACGCCGGCCAGCGCTCTGACCGGGGGGGCAGTGTTCGCCGCGGTGGATTCCATCCATCAGGATGCGGCTGTTCTGTTCAGCGACCTTACCGCCCCGGGCACTGTGGAGGCCATCGGAATCGGGGAGACCCTGGTGGTCTATCTGCTGAAGGAAAATTCCGCCGGCCTGTTCTATGAGCTGGGGGATATCGGCGATGTGAAACGCAACGCCCTGGTCCGGCTTTACGACGCCAGCGACGACGATGGAGAGGCGGCCAATATCATTATCGTGGACCAGCGGTAAACAGAAAAGGAAAACAAGGGAAAGAGGTCGATCATGAAAAAGTTTATCAGTATTTTACTGTGCGGGATCCTGGTGCTGAGCACCGGCGTATCGGCCCTGGGGGCGGAGACCGGGACCGGTGCGGAGGCTTCCGGGGAAGAGGCAGTCCGGCTGTCTCTGGAGCAGGCGGTGGAGATTATGCAGACCCAGGGCTCCCGGGCGGAAACGGCGGAGATCAATAAAAACGCCGATCAGGCGGTGGCCAAAGGGTATTCGGAAAGCTCCCGGAGCATCTCGGAGCAGATGGACGAACTGTCCCTGTATATCTCTGCGGCTCCCGGCAGCGCAACCAGCATAGTGAGCTCCGCCCAGGCCGCAGGCCTGACAAAGACCAATCAAAAGCTGGTGCAGATGCAGCGGGATTTTGCCGCCGCTCATGTGGAGGACAATTATCAGGCGGAGATGAACCAGATCCGGGCGGATACGGCGGAGTTCTATTACGGCCTGCTTCAGGCCAGAGAGAACCTCCGGGTCTGTCAGGAAAATCTCCAGGTGCAGAAGGACATCCTGGCCAACATAGAGAGAAAATATGAGCTGGGAGTGGCGGCCAGGATAGCGGTGCAGACGGCGGAGACCGCCGTGAAGCAGGCGGAGCAGACCCTGGCGGAAGCGGAGACCGCAGAAGCCTCCGCCTCCATGAATTTCAACATGCTGCTGGGCTACAGCCTGGACCGGGAAGTGGTCCTTACAGACGCCCTGGAAAAGCTGCCCTTCCCGGAACTGACCGTGGAGGAAGCCGTGGCCGCCGCTCTGGAAAACCGCTTGGAGATGGAAGCCGCCGCCTATGCCGCAGAGGTGCAGAAAATCCAGCTGAACAGTCTGGAGGTCCGTTATCCCAAGAACTCCGCCACTTACATGAAGCAGCAGGTGGCTTACCTGGAAGCGGCAAAGGCGGAGAGAGACGCTCCGATCCAGATAGAGATGAGCATCCGCATAT
>JAUNBO010000002.1:16188-25356 GCA_030527065.1 Bacillota bacterium
AACAGAAAAGCAAAGAGGCAGGCGCCGGTCACGGCCCTGCCTCTCTGAAAGAGAGGACTGTTTATGCGGACAGCAGCCCGGACGGCCGTGCTTATGGCCGTCCTGACTTTGGGGATGAAATTTCTCGGCTTTCTCCGGGAAATGTTTCTGGCGGGTTTTTTCGGGACCAGCTATATCACCGACGCCTACGTGATGGGCACCGCCATTCCCGGCACTCTTTTTGCAGCCATCTTTACCTCGGTGGGCGTGGCCTATCTGCCGCTCTTTTCCTCCATTGTGGAAAAGGACGGGAAGGAAGCGGGAATGCGCTTCACCAACGAGACGGTGAACCTGATGGGGGTCGTCACCATCCTGCTTTCCCTCTGCGGCATTTTCCTGGCCGACGTGCTGGTGGGCTTTTTTGCCTCCGGCTTTCAGGGAGAGACGGCGGCCCTGACGGCCTTCTATCTGCGGGTGGCGTTTTTCTACATTTTCTTTCAGGGAACGGCCTCGGTGATGGAAGCCTATCTGCAATACCGGAGGGTGTTCCTGCCTCAGATCGCGGCAGGGTATCTGCAGGGGGGCATGGTGCTGGCGGCGGTGGTGATCAGCGCTTTCACAGATCATATTTATATGGCCTTCGGCCTTTTGCTGGGAAGCGCCTTGCGGATGCTGGTGATCTGGCAGGTGGCCCGGCGGCAGGAGCTGGTGCTGCGGCCCGCCTGCCGCTTCGGAGCGGCGGCCCGGCGCATCCTCGTCCTGGCGGTCCCCGTGTTCATAGGCAGCACCGTCAACCAGGTCAACACCTTTGTGGACAAGTGGCTGGCGTCGGGCCTGCCCGAGGGCAGCGTGTCCGCCCTGAATTACGGCTACCTGCTGGTGAACCTCATCGTGTCCCTCACCGTCACCGTCATCGTCACCATCATCTATCCCCGCTTCGCCCAGTCCGCCGCCGCCGGGAGCATGGAGAGCTACAACGACGCTCTGGAGAAGGGGATGAACATCATCCTCATAACGGGGATCCCCTTCTCGCTGGGCTGCATGGCCTTCAGCGACAGCGCCGTGGAGCTGGTCTATGAGAGAGGCGCTTTTGACGGGGCTTCCACGGCCCTGACCTCGGGAGCCTTTTTCTACTATTCCATAGGCATCAGCTTCATCGCCCTGAACGCCCTGCTGAGCAAGGCCTTCTATTCCCTGCAGGACACAAGGACGCCGGTGCTCTGCGGTGTGGCGGGGGCCCTGGTCAACATCGGCCTGAACCTGCTGCTGGTGGGTCCCATGGCCCATCGGGGGCTGGCCCTGGCCAGCAGCATCGCCGCCGTGGTGAACAGCCTTCTGCTGTACTGTCTTCTGCGGCACACCCACAAGGAACTGCGGGTGCTGCGGAGCCGGAAGGAAGGGGGGCTCATTGCCCTGGCGGCCCTGCTGGCGGTGGGGGCCGCCAGACTGCTGCATTCCCTCCTGACCGGAGGCGGCCCGGGGGCGGCCCTGGAAAACGCTCTGGGAAGCTTTCTTCACCTGCTGTTTTCCCTGGGCCTGGCGGCCCTGCTGGCCTGCCTGCTCTATCTGGCCCTGTTGAAGCTGTTCCGTATCCCGGAACTGGCGTTTTTGAAAGATGTTATAAAAACAAAGAGAAAGGAAAAATAAGATGGCTGTTTTCAGACCTTTTTGCGCCGTAAGACCGGCGAAGGAGCATGCGGGAGCCATGGTCTCCCCTCCCTATGACGTGGTGGACCGGGCCGGTGCGGCCCGGATGGCAGAGGGAAATCCCTACAGCTTTCTGCACATCTGCCGTTCGGAGATAGACCTGCCGGAGGAGGTGGGGGCCTACGAAGAGGCGGTGTACGAGAAGGCCAGAGAGAATATAGAGCGCTTCCTGGAGCAGGGCGTGCTGATACAGGAAGAGCGGCCCGCCTACTATGTGTATCGGCAGGAGGCCTATGGCAGGGCCCGGACCGGGCTGGCAGGCTGCGTCTCTGTGGACGATTACAAAAGCGGGGTCATAAAGCGCCACGAGGTGACCCTGGCGGAAAAGGAAGAGGACCGGGTGCGGCACTTTCAGGTCTGCAGCTGCCATACGGAACCGGTGTTCCTGGCTTACCACAGCCACGCTCCCCTGGAAGAGCTGCTGAAAGGCTGGACAGAGACCCATGAGCCCGAGTACGACGTCACAGACGCCGCCGGGGTGCGGCACCTCCTGTGGCCTGTGGACCTGCCGGAGATCAAGGAAAAGATAGAGGCGTATTTCACCGCCATGGGGAATCTGTACATCGCCGACGGTCACCACCGCTGCGCCTCCGCCGCCAGGGTGGGGCAGGCCCGGCGGGAGCTGGCAGCGGATTCGAACGGCGGGGAAGAGTTCAACTACTTCATGGCGGTGTGCTTCCCGGAGGACCAGCTGGACATCTGGGATTACAGCCGGATGGTGAAGGATCTGGCAGGCATGACGGAACAGGAATTTTTAGAGGCCTTGCGGCAGGCGGGGTTTGAGGCGGGCCCGTCCCAGGCAGAGCCCTGCGTCCCCCAAAAAAGGCATGAGTTCGGCCTGAATCTGGGCGGGACCTGGTATCCCCTGATCGCCCGCGAAGCCATCTGCCCCCAGGACGATCCTGTGAAGGGCCTGGACGTTTCCATCCTCCAGGACAGAGTGTTAGGGCCTTTGCTGGGCATCACGGATCCCAGAAGGGACAAGCGCATCGCTTTTGTGGGAGGAAAAGACAGCCTTGCCCGGATCGGGAAGGCTGTGGGAGAAAACGGGAAGCCGGGAGACGGCTCCATGGCGGCGGCCATCCTCCTGTATCCTGTCAGTATGAGTGAGATCATGGCGGTGGCGGACCGGGGAGCGGTGATGCCACCCAAGTCCACCTGGTTTGAGCCCAAGTTAGGCAGCGGGCTTTTCCTCCACAGATTTTAAGGGCTTCCGGGCCTTTTGCAGCATCAGGTTGATGGCGACGCCGGCGCCCAGGAGGCCGTAAAACAAAGGCATTACAGAGACGCTGCTGTCGTCTACGATGGCGGATACCAGGAAGGCGAAAACGCCGAAGAAGATGCCCATGCCGGCGTATTCGGTGAAGCTTTCCGGCTTCCTGCAGAAGTAGAGGCGGCAGCTCTGGACCAGATAAATGCCCCAGAGAGCCAGCAGCGCCAGAAGAGAGACGCCGCCGGTGCCCACCATGATGCCCATATACATATTATGGGGCTTGTCCACTATGAGGTTGACATCGTCCGAACCCCAGGCGCTGTATTTCCCGGCGTAGTCCTCGTGGGGGAAATAGATGCAGTAGGTGTCTGCGCCCTTCCCGATGAACAGGGTGTCCGCCAGCAGAGGCAGGGTCCGGGACCAGATGTAGCCGCGGCCGCTGCCCATGCCCGGGTTGTCCGCCCAGCCGGACCAGGGGACGTCGTAAAGAGCCACCAGTTCGCCCAGGTCGTTTTCGTAATAGAAGCCGTCGTCTGTATACTGGAACGCCCAGCGCCGGTCCGGCGTATCCAGAAGCAGATAGAGCCTGGAGCCGTCCGAAGAAGCGCCGTTGCCCAGGATCAGATAGGGATAGAAGCGGGGGTCGTCTATGGTGTAGAGACCGCTCTCCTCTACGGCGGACAAGCCCAGGCTTTCCCCTTCTGAGTCGGTGACCAGGATGGCCTGCACCGCATTGTCGCTGACCTGGAAGGAGACGGTGAGAGGCTCGCCGTTTATGCTGACCGTCACGGAATCTCCGGCGGTGATGAAGTAGTCTATGGTGGGGATGAGAGAGCCCGCTTCGGCTGCGGCTGTGTCCTCTTCTTCTGCAGAGGCTGTGGTCTGAGCACCGCCCAGAACGCCTCTGACGGCGCTGCTGACCTCCGGGATCCAGGTGGAGGATGTAATGGCCCCTGCGGCCACTATGATGACCAGAAGCACGGCCAGTGGTTTTCTCCAGTCCCAGAGTCTCTTGTTGCAGATGATGATTCCGAGAAGGAAGGCGAAGCCCAGGCCCATGATGCCGCCGGCGGATTTGGAGCCCACCAGGTTCACCATGGACAGGGCGAAAACAGCCCCCCAGACCAGCTGCCACTTCAGGGCTTTCTGATAGAGAAAGACCATGAAGAACAGGGGGACCAGCAGGCTCAGGTAAAAGGACACGTAGTTGATGTTGTACACTGTCTGGTAGATCTCCCGGTTCTGGAAGGTGAATTCCAGGGTGTCCGCCATTTCCCAGTAGGCCGGGGGGAGAATGAGCTTTTTCCCCAGAGCGGTCTGGAAGAAGTCCATGTCCAGATACTGGGACAGGCCCAGGAGGCCCAGCAGGCAGGCGGCTCCCGCCACGGGGTAGACCACCCATTTGACGCAGCGCTCCGTGTTGACGGAATTGATGATGAAGAACAGCAGGAGCATGTAGGCAAGCAGGACCGGGGTCCCTTCAAAGCGTTCGTTCCAGCCCCAGAGGGCAAATTCCTTGTAGTCGGAGAGCCCGTAGGAGAGCAGGACCATGGCGGCATAGACGAGCATGGGGATGTAAGCGAAGCACTTTTTGAAAGTGAAAGTCTGGGTCATGAAGCGGTAGAGCAGGATCAGGACTACCAGGCCGGCGGTGATCAGGATGGCCACCATCTTTACATAGCTGAAGAAATCCACTTCCTGGCCGTCGCCGGAGCTGCTCCAGAAAAACTGCTCCATGTAGGTGGTGTAGGGCATCATCCGGACCAGGGTGATGATGACGGCGGTCCAGAAGGCGATCACCAGCAGCTGGAAGACCGGCGTTTCTCTTTCGTTGAGGGAAACCTGGGCGCTTTCGCCGCCGGCGCCCCTGTGTCCCGCCGCCGTTCCCGCTTTTTTGTCTATGCTTTTGCCGCCCTTTTCGGCGGGCCTGCCGCCGGGCGCACTTTTTTTCTTTGCCATGAAAAACCTCCGAACCTTGTGTTTGCGGGAAAACGGCCGGAGCCCCTTCCCTTCTATATTTATACAATATTTCCGGAGAGAGCGCAAGAAAAAACGGATTTTCGTTGCCCTTCATCTATAAGGCTGGTATAATATTTTCTACCGGGCCATCGTCGGGCGGTCCTGACATGCCCGGCGGATTTCACCACACAGGGGAGAGGGATGCAAGAGGCTTTTGATTTTTTTTCCGGCCTGGGAGCGGAATGGGCGCTGTTCATCATTTCCATGCTGCCCCTCATAGAGCTCAGAGGCTCCATCATAGTGGGCGCAGCCACAGGGATGCTCTGGCTTCCCGCGTATCTCATCAGCGTGGCAGGCAGCATGCTCCCCGCCCCCGCAGTGATCCTTTTCGGGCGGAAGATCATCTCCTGGTTCAAGAAAATCCCTCTTTTTTCTCCTTTGGTTGAAAAATATGAAAAGAAGCTGTTGAAAAAGGCGGATAAAGTGGTAAAATATGAGTTGGCAGGGCTTCTGCTGTTCGTGGCCGTCCCTTTGCCGGGGACAGGAGTGTGGACAGGCTCCTTTATTGCGGCCCTGCTGGATCTCAGGATGAAATTTGCACTTCCGGTGATTTTGCTGGGCAACTGCATTGCCGGCGCCATCATGCTCTTTCTGTCCTATGGGACGGCGGAGCTCCTGAAAGGTTTTTAATTGGTCCAGTAAGAGGGTTTCATGGTCAAATTTTCGAGAATGCTTTTGTTGGCGCTTGCCGATGTCATAGGCATAAACGTCGCATATCTTATCGCTTTGCTGCTCCGTTTCGATTTTGATGTGGAAAGCAGCGTATTCGCAGGATTCCTGGCGGTCTATGTGGCGAACATGGGGTGGATCACCCTCATCAAGCTTCTGATTTTCTGGCTCTTCGGGCTCTATAACAGCCTGTGGAAATACGCCGGGATCCCGGAGCTGCTGAAGGTGGTACTGGCGGCTCTGGCGACTCTGGCGGGAGTGGCCCTCTTCCTGACCTTCACCCAGCAGCTTCTCCCCCGGAGCGTGCAGCTCATGGCTTTTGTGCTGGACGTCTTTCTCATCGGAGGCATGCGGGTAGGCTTCCGGTCCGTGCGAAATCTGCGGAAGCCCGGCGCTCTGAACCTGAAAGCTGTCCAGGAGGCGGCGAAGAGCGGAAGCCCGCTGGAGCGGCAGCAGGTGCGGGTGATGCTGGTGGGAGCCGGCGACGCCGGCGCCTCTATGATAAAGGAGATAAAGAATCATCAGGCCTATGGCCGGAAAGCGGTGGTGGCGGTGGACGACGATCCCGCCAAGCAGGGAAGCCGCATCGCCGGCGTGAAGATCGCCGGCGGCCGGAAGGACATCCAGCGGCTGGCCCGGCAGTACCGGGTGGACGAGATCATCATCGCCATCCCTTCCGCCGGCAGCAAGGTCATTCAGGAAATCATCAATGAATGCAGCAAGACCCAGTGTAAGATGAAGACCCTGCCCGCCCTCATAGATCTGATCAGCGACAGAGTGAGCATCAGCAAGCTCCGGGACGTGGAGATAGAGGACCTGCTGGGGCGGGACCCGGTGCAGGTGGACCTGAAGGAGATCAGCGGCTATCTGGAAGGGCGCATCGTCATGGTCACCGGCGGAGGCGGCTCCATCGGCTCGGAGCTCTGCCGGCAGATCGCCCGGTTCCGGCCCCGGAAGCTCATCGCTCTGGACATCTATGAAAACAGCGTATTTGAGCTGACCCAGGAGCTGCGGAGCGCATGGCCCGCCCTGGAGCTGGAGGCGGTCATCGCATCTGTCCGGGACCGGCAGCGCATGGAGGAAATCTTCCGGCGCTACACCCCCCATGTGGTCTTTCACGCCGCCGCCCACAAGCACGTGCCCCTGATGGAATTCAATTCCCGGGAGGCGGTGCTGAACAATGTTTTAGGGACTGAAAATCTGCTGGAGCTGGCGGAGGACCATGCGGTGGACCGCTTCGTCCTCATCTCCACGGACAAGGCCGTCAATCCCACAAACGTGATGGGGGCCAGCAAACGGATGGCGGAGATGCTCATGCAGAACAAGAGCCGGAACTCCCGGACGTCCTATTCCGCCGTGCGCTTCGGCAACGTGCTGGGCAGCAACGGCAGCGTGCTCCCCATCTTCCGGAAGCAGATAGAAAACGGGGGGCCGGTCACAGTGACCCACCCGGAGGTGACCCGCTATTTCATGACCATCCCGGAGGCCAGCCAGCTGGTGATCCAGGCCGGGGCCATGGCCAACGGAGGGGAAATCTTCATCCTGGACATGGGAGAGCCCATGAAGATCATGGACCTGGCGGAAAACATCATACGCATGTCCGGCTTTACGCCTTATGTGGATATAGACATCGTGGTGACGGGGCTGCGCCCCGGAGAAAAGCTTTATGAGGAGCTGCTTTTGGATGAAGAGGGCATTCTGAAAACCGGGCACGATAAGATATATATAGGAAAGCCGACGCCTCTGCCGGAAGCCCTGAAACGGCTGCTGGACGATCCGGAGGGCATGGAGCGGCTGAGAGAGGACGTCTGTAAGATGACGGACGGGGAGGCAAGGGCCTGGCTCCACAGGATGGTGCCGAATTATAAAGAGGCCTCCGGGAAGAGTCCCGATAAGGAGGGCTGAGAGATGGAAGAAAAGAGAGAGAGCCTGAGATTGTCGTTGGCGGATTCTCTGGTGACGGAGCAGGAGACCGGCCTCTGGCAGGAAGCCCTGGGGGCGGCCCGGGAACGCCTGAATTCGGGCCGGGAGGAATTTACCGGCTGGGTCCGCCTGCCTCTGGAATACGACAGAGCGGAGCTGGAAGCCCTTCTGGCGGCGGCGGAGCGGATCCGGCGTCAGTGCCAGGTCCTGGTGGTGATCGGCATAGGAGGCTCTTATCTGGGAGCCAGGGCCGGGCTGGAAATGCTGTCCCACAGCTTCCGCCGGGAGCTGTTTCCCAGAGACGGGGAAGACTGGCCTGTGGTCTACTTTGCGGGGCACAACATCAGCGGCACCTATCACAGGGAGCTGCTGGAGCTCATAGAGGAAAAGGAAGTATGCCTCTGCGTCATCTCCAAGTCCGGCGTCACGGCGGAGCCCGCCATCGCTTTCGCTCTGCTGAAAGAGGCCCTCTGCCGGAAGTACGGGGCGGCGGAAGCCGGGGAACGCATCTATGCCATCACGGACAGGGAAAGAGGCGTCCTCCGGCAGGAAGCGGACCGGGAGGGCTATGTGAGCTTTGTGGTGCCGGACGATATAGGAGGCCGGTACTCGGTGCTGACGCCGGTGGGACTTCTGCCCATGGCGGCGGCAGGCCTGGATGTAAAGGCCATGCTGGAGGGGGCGGCCTCCGCCCTGGCTCTGGAAGAAGACTGCGGCCGTTACGCCGCCGCACGGAACGCCCTGTTCCGGCGGGGGAAGTGCATAGAGGTCTTTGAAAGCTACGAGCCCAAGCTGGCTTATTTCGCCGAGTGGCTGAAGCAGCTTTTCGGAGAGAGCGAGGGCAAGGAGGAAAAGGGGATCTTTCCCGCTTCCCTGCAATTCAGCACAGACCTTCATTCCATGGGACAATTCCTGCAGGAGGGAAATCCGGTGTTCTTTGAAACGGTCCTCTGCGTGGAGGAGCCGGAGAGGGACCTGAAGGTGCCGGAAAGCGCCGGAGGCCTGTTTGCGGGGAAGAGTCTCAATACGGTCAACCGGGCGGCTCTGGAAGGAGTCGCGGCCGCACATAAGGCGGCGGGGAGGCCCATCGTCCGCATAGAAATTCCCGCCCTGACCCCTTATTATTTTGGACAGATGGTCCATTTCTTTGAAACGTCCTGCGCCCTGTCCGCATACCTGATGGGCGTGGACCCTTTCAACCAACCGGGAGTAGAGCAGTATAAGAAAGAGATGCGGGCGCAGCTGGCGGAATGAGGCCCGCATGAGGCAGACAGAGAGAAGGAGGAAAGAGAAATGGCTTTTGTAACATGGGAAAAGAAGGAAGGCGCGGCCGTCGTCACCATAAACAGGCCGGAGGCCATGAATGCGCTGAACGAAACGGTCCTGAAGGAGCTGGAGGCCGCCGTGGAGGGGGCTGCCGGAGATCCGGAAGTGCTGGTGCTGATTTTCACCGGGACGGGCAAGGCCTTTGTGGCCGGTGCGGACATTGCAGGCATGCAGCCTCTGGACCAGGCCGGAGGAATGGCCTGGGGGCAGCTGGGACAGGCGGTATTCCGCCGCATAGAGACCCTGGAGAAGCCCACCATCGCCGCCGTCAACGGCTTTGCCCTGGGAGGAGGCTGCGAGCTGGCCATGGCCTGCGATATGCGCATTGCAGG
>JAUNBO010000002.1:25456-27326 GCA_030527065.1 Bacillota bacterium
GACCAGGCCATTGCCGTGGAAGCGGAGCTTTTCGCCCGCTGCTTCGCCACGGAGGATCAGAAGGAAGGCATGGAGGCCTTTCTGTCAAAGAGGAAACCGCAATTTCAAGGGAAATAGAAAGCAAGGAGGAAAGAAAATGAAGATCGGAGTGTTAGGAACAGGTACTATGGGGGCCGGCATCATCCAGGTGTTTGCCCAGAACGGCTTCGAAGTGGTCCTGCGGGCCCGCCGGCAGACGTCGGTGGACAAGGGGCTGGCCACGGTCACAAAGAATCTGGAAAAGATGGTGGCAAAGGAGAAGATCACCGCAGAGGAAAAGGACGCGGCCCTGGGGAGGATAAAAGGCTCCACAGACATCGCCATCATTGCCGATGCGGACCTGGTCATAGAGGCGGCCACAGAGGATATGGAAGCGAAGAAGGCTCTCTTTGCCGAGCTGGACGGTCTTTGCAAGCCGGAGGCCATCATTGCCACCAACACCTCTTCCCTCTCCATCACGGAGATCGCAGCGGCCACGGGGAGAGCGGACAAGATCATCGGCATGCACTTCTTCAACCCCGTCCCGGCCATGAAGCTGGTGGAGATCATAAAGGGTCTGGGCACTTCTGAGGAAACCAAAGCCACTATAGTGGAGCTGGCCAGGACCATAGGGAAGACCCCTGTGGAAGTGGATGAGGCCCCCGGCTTTGTGGTGAACCGGATCCTGATCCCCATGATCAACGAGGCCGTGGGGATCCTGGCCGACGGCGTGGCCTCCGCCGCCGACATCGACGAAGCCATGAAGCTGGGCGCCAACCATCCCATGGGCCCCCTGGCTCTGGGAGACCTGATAGGCCTGGACGTATGCCTGGCCATCATGGACGTGCTGCATGAGGAATTCGGCGACGATAAGTACAGGGCCCACCCCCTGCTCCGGAAGATGGTCCGGGGCGGCAAGCTGGGCCGGAAGACCGGCGCGGGCTTCTTCGATTACAGCGCATAAAAAGCAGAAACACGGGTCCTGCCGGCGGGGAGATCTGCCGGCGGGCTCTTAAAAAAGGAAGTATTGGGAGCAGGGGTTTTTGTCGTCATGAAGATCATTACTAAGAAGAACGTCAGGGTATTCTTTATTTGGCTGTTTATTTTTGTGCTGCTGTTCACTCTGGCAGGCTACGCCCTTCAAAAAGCGGGACAGGTGCGTATCTTTTCCGGGGAAGAAAACCTCATGAGGGACATGGCTGTGCTGGTGGATCCGGGAAGCCCCTTTTTTGAGGCATTCCAGGATGCGAAGCGGGTGAACGTGCTGGTGTTGGGGGTCAACGATAATCTGACGGACACCATCATGCTGGGCAGCTACGATCTGGAAAATAACCGGGTGGATGTGATTTCCATCCCCCGGGACACATATTATTACAGAGACGGCTACACCAATGCCGCCTGGTACAAGATCAATTCCATCTGGCAGGAAGAGGGGGCCGTGGGTACGGCGGAGGCGGTGAGCGAGCTTCTGCTGGGAATGCCCATCCACTATTATGCGGTGATCAGGGATTCCGGCGTGGAGGCGGTGGTGGACGCCATCGGCGGCGTCCCCGTGGACGTTCCTTTCCACATGCAGTATTCAGACCCCACGGACGACCCGCCTCTCTACATCGATATCCCGGAGGGGCAGCAGGTGCTGGACGGAGAGAACGCAGTGGACTTTCTCCGTTACAGGAAAGGCTATTCCAACGGAGACATAGGGCGGGTGGAGGCCCAGCAGGCCTTCATCAAGTCCGCTTTCAGACAGGCCCTGTCCAGCGGCGTCGTCAATGCGGCCAGGGTGGTGATCCGGAACGTGGATTCAGACCTTCCTCTGGGAATGGCCACAAAAATCGCCGCAAAGGCCGCCGCT
>JAUNBO010000002.1:27426-31318 GCA_030527065.1 Bacillota bacterium
GGAAAATGTCGTATCAAATCCCTTTGAAAGGTGAAAAGTATATGGACGAATTGATATTGAAGAGCAAAAAGGTGGCGGAGCTTCGGGAGATCGCCAGGGCCTTCGGCGTCGGGAGCCCGGAGAAGCTGAAAAAGGCGGAGTTGCTGGAAGCGCTGATGAAAATGCAGAGGGAAGCGCCTTCTGCACCGGCGGCCGCTCCGGAAACGAAGGCTTCTGCTGAGAAAGGGCCAGAGGCCGTGGCTCAGGAAAAGAGAAGAGCGGCGGGCCGGCGGAAGCGGGAGCCTGTGGGAGCGGAAGCGGCCAGGGCGGAGGCGGAGAAGAACGCCACGCCGGTAAAACGGAGGCCCGGCCGGAAGAAGGAAGAGGAACTGCCGGCTGCGGAGCCGGAAACGCCGAAGGAAGAGCCGGAGCTTGCCGCTGCTGGGGCTGAGAAAGCAAAGCCGGAGCCGGAGACCGCCGCTTCCGGGAATGAAGAAGCAAAGGCAGGGCCGGACCCTGCCCGGGATGCGCCCCGGAGAAAGGGGCGGCCCAGAAAGACCGCTCCGGAGGCTGTGACGCCGAAGGAAGAAAGCGGAGCTTCCGGGGCAGAGGCCCCGGCGGCGGCTTCGCAGCCGCCGGAGGGAGAGGCGCCTGCGGCCCGGTCCTCAGAGGCGGGCCCGCCTTCGGCGACGGGGACTTACAGAAGGCCTCAGCCCCAGAAGCGGGAATACGCTCCCAGCCCGGAGCGGCCCGAGGTAGAGGGCATTCTGGAAATCGCCGAAGGCGGCTTTGGATTCCTGCGCTTCGATAATTTCCTCACCAGCGACCAGGACGTCTATGTGTCCCCATCCCAGATCAGAAGGTTCAATCTGAAAACCGGGGATAAAATAAAGGGCATTGCCCGGCGGCCCAATGAGGGAGAGAAGTTCGGCGCCATCCTTTTCGTGAAGGACGTCAACGGCGACGAGCCCGGAGTGGCCATGCGCCGGCGGGACTTTGAGGACCTGACCCCGGTGTTCCCGTATCAGCGCCTGGCCCTGGAAAACGGCTCCACGGAGCTGGCCATGCGCATCATAGACCTGGTGGCCCCCATCGGACGGGGGCAGAGGGGACTGATCGTGGCCCCGCCCAAGGCAGGCAAGACCGTACTGCTGAAGAAGGTGGCCCACAGCATAGAAGCCCGTTATCCGGAGGTGGAGCTCATCGTCCTGCTGGTGGATGAGCGGCCGGAGGAAGTCACCGATATGCAGAGGTCCATCAGCGGGGACGTCATCTATTCCACCTTTGACGAAATGCCCACTCACCATGTAAAGGTGGCGGAGATGGTCATGGCCCGGGCCCAGCGTCTGGCGGAGCACGGCAAGGACGTGATGATCCTTCTGGACAGCATCACCCGCCTGGCCAGGGCGTACAACCTGGTGATCCCCCCCACCGGCCGGACCCTCACCGGCGGCCTGGATCCCGGCGCCCTGCACAAGCCCAAGAAATTCTTCGGCGCAGCCAGAAAGCTGGAGGAAGGGGGAAGCATCACCATCCTGGCCACCGCTCTCATAGAGACCGGCAGCCGCATGGACGACGTCATCTTTGAGGAATTCAAAGGCACCGGCAACATGGAGCTTCACCTGGACAGAAAGCTTTCGGAGAAGCGCATCTTCCCCGCCATCAACCTGAACAAATCCGGCACCCGCCGGGAGGACCTGCTCATGTCCCAGGAGGAGCTGGAAGCGGTGTGGTATATGCGCCGGGCTCTGTCCAACCGGGACAACCAGGAGGTGACGGAGACCATCATAGACCATCTGGCCCACACCCGCAGCAACGGGGATTTCATTCAGATCATCAAGAAAACAAGATTGGAGTATTGAGCTTTTCTCCTGACGGCCCGGCCGCCGGAGAAAGGGAAACGGGATTATGGATCTTAAAAAAATATTTATCAAGGACGCCTGCCCCACCAAGGTGGGAGGACAGGCTGTCATGGAAGGCATCATGATGAAGGGGGCGGACCGGACGGCGGTGGTGATCCGCTGCCCCGGAGGCCGCATGCACATCCGCATAAAGCCTCTGAAAGCCCGGGGGCGCTGGGCCAGGATCCCCCTGGTCCGGGGCGTGCTGGTCTTTGTCGGCGCACTGGTGGAGGGGACCAAAACTCTCATGTATTCCGCCGAGGTGCTGGAAAACTATATGGAAGAGGACCAGGAGGCGGAGGAGGACAAGGTCTACGAATGGCTGGTGAAGAGGTTCGGAGAAAAGGGCGCCATGAACGCCATGCTCTATTCCTCCGTGGTCATCGCCATACTGTTCACGGTGCTGGTGTTCATTCTGGCTCCCACCTGGCTGGTGGATCTGTGCCGCTTTTTCACGGAAAACGCCATTGCTCTGAATCTGATAGAGGGCGTGGTCCGCATCCTCATGTTCGTGCTCTATGTCTGGGCCATTTCCCGCATGAAGGAGATACAGACCGTATTCCAGTTCCACGGGGCGGAGCACCAGTGCATCCACTGCTTTGAAAACGGCCTGGAGCTGACGCCGGACAACTGCAAGAGCTTCGAGACCCTGCACCCCCGCTGCGGCACCAGCTTTCTCATGTTCGTGCTGGTCATTTCCCTGCTGCTGTTTTCCCTTCTGGGCTGGCCCAACCTGTTCTGGCGCATCACCTCCCGGCTGCTGCTCCTGCCCGTCATTGCGGGAGTTTCCTTTGAGCTGCTCCAATGGGCGGGCCGCAGCGATTCCTGGGTGGTGAAGATCCTGAGCATGCCGGGGCTGCTTCTGCAAAAGCTGACGACAAGGAGGCCCGATGAAAAGCAGCTGGAGGTGGCCATTGCGGCCATGAAGGCGGTGCTGGACAAGGAGGGCCCCCAAGACTTTGAAGGCAGCACGGATACGGAGGGGAACCTGAAGAGCCTGAAAGAGGAAAAGGCGGAGCAGGAAGCCGCCGAAGCCGCCGGTGAGCCCGCCGATGCAGGAGAACACGGAGCCCGGCCCGTCCAGGAGGCTCCTTCCATCCCCGCCGTTCTGGCCGCCGCCCATACATCTACAGCAAGGAGAGACTGAAGACCATGGCATTGATGATAAAAGACTTATTGCAGATGGGGGAAAGCCGTCTGGCCGCCGCAGGCTGCGACAACCCCCGGGGAGACGCCGAGGCCCTCTTTCGTTACATGAACCAGGTGGACCGGAACTACATCTTCACCCATTATTCTACGGAAATCATGGACGACCGCTGCGACTACTATTTTGAGTTCATCGATGAGCGCTGTACCCGGAAACCCCTTCAATACATGCTGGGGACCCAGGAATTCATGGGACTGAGCTTTCGCGTGAACGAGGATGTGATGGTCCCCCGCCAAGAGACGGAAATCATAACGGAAAAGGCCATGGAGCTCCTGAAAGGGCGGAGGGCCGGTCTGGGAGGGCTCCAGGTGCTGGATCTCTGCTGCGGCTCCGGCGCCATTGCCGTCAGCCTGGCCCGTCTTCTTCCCCAGATAAAGATGAAGCTCACCGCTGCGGACGTCAGCCCTCAGGCCCTGGCCGTGGCCCGGGACAACGCCGCCAGAAACGGCGTTTCCCCCCGCATTTCTTTCGTGGAGGGAGACCTCTTCGCCCCTCTGCCCCTGGACCGCAAGGGCCGGGGAAAGACCCGCTTCGATCTCATCGTCAGCAATCCCCCGTACATCCCCGCCGGCGTCATAGACGGCCTGGAGCCGGAGGTCAGCCGCTATGAGCCCCGGCTGGCGCTGGACGGCGGCGCCGACGGCCTGGACTTCTACCGCCGCATTGCGAAGGAGGCCCCGATCCACATGAAGGAAGACGGGCTGCTGCTTCTGGAGATCGGCCACGACCAGGGCGCGGCTCTGGTCAGCCTTCTGGAAGAAGAAGGCGCATTCCGGGACGTCTGTGTGTTCCGGGATCTGGCGGG
>JAUNBO010000127.1 GCA_030527065.1 Bacillota bacterium
TGCTCACAACCGGTGGATCCGGGTGCAGATCCTCTCCAGCAGCGCCGGCTCGTGGCTGACGATCAGCAGCCCCAGACCCCGTTCCTCCGCTTCCGACAAGAGGACTTCCCAGAGCTGCGCCTGGGTGATGAGGTCCAGCATGGCGGAAATCTCGTCGCAGAGCAGGAAGCGGGTGGCTGGCTGGAGGGCCCGGGCGATGCAGAAGCGCTGCAGCTCCCCGCCGGAAAGCTCTGAGGGATAGCGGTCCATCCAGTCCTGACGGATGTGGAGCCGCTCCAGGGTCAGGGCCTCTGCCGGGGCAGCCTCGTTCAAGGCGTCCCTCAGCCGCATCAGGGGATCCACCGCCTCCTCCGGGTGCTGCCAGATCAGCTGCACCGGGCAGGGGCCTTTCCGGGGCAAAGGTCTTCCCTCCAACAGGATCTCTCCCCGGTCCGGCCGCTCATAGCCCGCCAGCAGACGGCACAGGGTGGTTTTCCCCCGGCCGCTGGGGGCCAGCAGGCCCACCCGCTCCCCGGTCTCTATGGCCAGGTCCGTCTGCTCCAGCACCGGCCTGTGCCTTCGCCGGGAGTAAGCAAAACTCACAGCCTTCGCTTCCAATCTCACAGATCCTTCCCTCCTTCCTGCGGATACAGGCAGCGGACGGTCCCATCCTCCGTCCGGCGCAGGGGAATGCTCCCCGCCTCCCGGCAGGACTCCCGGCAACGGGGACATCTGGGTGCAAAAAGACAGCCCTCTGCTTCCCCCGCCAAAGGCTGGCTGCCGGGAAGGGCCGCAAAGCCGTGGGCCGGCATGGCATGCCAAAGAGCCCTGGTGTAGGGGTGACGCAGCCGGTCCGCCTCTTCAAAATTTGCGGCGGGCAGTTCTTCCATGGTCTCTCCGGCGTAAAAGACCGCCACCCGGTCGGCTACGGTCAGAGCCAGCTCCAGATCGTGGGTGATGAACAGCACCCCCGCCCCTTCGTCGGCAATTTCCCGGAAGTGGCCCAGGATCCGCCCGGCAGCGCCGGCGTCCAGCCCCGGTGTGGGCTCGTCGGCAATGACCAGCTGCGGCCTTTCCAGCACGGCGGTGGAAATCAGCACCCGGCGGGCCATGCCGCCGGAAAGCTCAAAGGGGTAGAGCCTTTCCGTTTCCGGAGCCAGGCCGTACCGGTCCAGCACCCTCCGGCAGTTCTTCCGGGACGCTTCGTCCTTGCGCCCCCGGCGGATCTGGGCTCCCACCTGCATCAGCGGGTCCAGATAAGTCACGCCCTGGGGCACCAGGACCAGTTCCCGGCCTCTGAGGGCCTTTGCCCTTTCCGGCGTCAAGGGCTGCCCCTTGTATCGTATGGTCCCTTCCATATGGCTGTTGTAAGGCAGAAGGCCCAGAATGCCGTGGGCCAGCAGGCTTTTCCCGGATCCGCTGGCTCCCACCACCGCCACCACCTGCCCCCGGCCAATGGTGAGGGAAAGGTCCCGTATGACGGACAGCTGCCGCTTGCGCAGGCCCCGTTCATATTGCGTGAAGCTGACGGACAGCTCTTCGATTTCCAGGATCGGTATCATATAAGCCTCCTCATTCATGTGCGCTGGCAGGAGACAGCAGGCGGCGCAGACGTTCTCCCAGGGAAGCGAACAGCACCACCACCGCCACCAGGGACAGCCCGGGGAACAGAGCCAGCCACCATTTTCCCGTGGTGAGGTAGCGCATGCTCTCAGACAGGATGATCCCGATGGCCGGCTGCTCCGGCGGCAGACCGAAGCCCAGGAAAGTGATGGCAGCCTCGTGGAGAATGGCGTGGGGGAAGAGCAGGATCAGGCCTGCGAGGAACTGAGGCAGAAGATGGGGCAGCATGTGCCGCCGGACCCGCCGCCACCGGGACACCCCCAACTTTTCCGCCGCCAGCAGGTAGGGGGCCTGCCTCAGCTGTAAGATTTCCCCCCGGACCACCCGGGCCAGAGAGGTCCAGTGGCTCAGGGCCACTCCCGCCACCACGCCGAAAAAGCCCTTGCCACAGGCGATGGAAATGAGCATCACCAGCAGAATATGAGGAATCCCCATCACCAGGTCTATGATCCAGGATATCACAGCGTCGGTCTTCCGGCCCAGGGTGGCGGAGGCCACGCCCAGGGCCAGGGCCACCAGGGCGCCTACGGCGGCGGCAAGGGCGCCGATGCGGATGCTCAGGGAAAGTCCCGCCAGGGTGCGTACAAACATGTCCCGGCCCATCCAGTCCGTGCCGAAGGGATACCGGAAACAGGGGGCCAGGTCCTTCCGGGAAAAATCGCTGACCATGGCCTGCTCCGTCAGCAGCAGCCCCGCCACGGTGACCGCCGCAAGAAGGACCCCTGCCGCAGCGAACCAGATCAGCGCCCGGCGGCGCCCGCTGCTCTCTCTCATTTCCGCACCGCCCCCCTTCTGATCTTCGGGTCTATCACCCCGTACAGGAGATCGGCGATGAGATTTCCTCCGAAAACAATGGCGGCGCTCACCACGGTGATCCCCAGCAGCAAAGGCATATCTCCCCCCAGCCCTGCGCTGACGGCGGCCTGCCCCAGCCCGGGATAGGAAAACACCTGCTCCACCAGCACCGAACCGCCGAAGATCTCGCTGACGGAAGCAAACTGCAGGGTCACCGCCGGCAGGGCCACGTTCCGCAGACCGTGGCGCAGCACCAGGGAACGCCCGTCCTCTCCCCTGGCCCGGGCAAAAAGAATGTAGTCCGACTCCATCACGTCCGCCATCTTCTCCCGGGTATGGAGAGCGATGTTGGCAATGCCGGTGATGGACAGGGTCAGGGCCGGAAGGAAGGCGTGACGCAGCCGGTGAAGAAGGGTAACGCTGTCCCCGTCCATGCCGATGGGGACGCTGAAGCCGATGGGCAGCAGCCCAAGCCAGACAGAGAAGACCAACAGAAGAAGGAGGGCCAGCCAGAAGGCCGGGGTGCCGGAGATCAGCAGGCAGTATCCCCGGATGAGCTTATCCGGCAGGCGGCCCCGAACGGCGCCGGCAACGACCCCCAGAGCCAGTCCCAATATCCCGGACAGGACCCAGGCTGAAGCCAGCAGCCACAGGGAATTGGACAAACGCTGGCCTATCACCTGCTCCACGGGCTGCCGGTAAAGCAAAGACGTGCCCATATCCCCCTGCAAAACGTCTGTCAGCCAGCCCAGATACCGCTCCACCGGAGGCGTGTCCACGCCCCAGTAGGCTTCCAGCTGCTCTATCTGCTCCGGGCTCATGGAGCCCAGGGCTGCCTGCCCCACGTTGGTCTGCAAGGGGTCCAGGGGAGAAACGGACATGAGGGCAAAGGCCGCTATGCTGACGCCCAGCAGCAGCAGGGCCATCCGCAGCAGCTTTTTCCCGGCAAATCCCGCCCGGTGCTTCATCCGCCTCTCTCCTTTCTCTCAGAAATCACAGTACGTTACTATTCACGGGGCGCCAGGGGGGACGGTTTGCCGGACTGGCGCCCTCGAATAGTAACCAAAGTACAGGTCAGGACCAGCTCCACTGATCCACGTTATTGAGAATGGACCAGCCGTGGCCGTGGGGATGGATCTTCTGATCCGCCACAGTAAGGCCGTCCCTTACCCAATACAGGTGGTCTATGTTCACCAGCCATACCCAGGGAACGTCCCCTTCCTGCACCACGCCGGTGGTTCCGTCCCACTGGGCGTTCTGCCAAAGGGCGTAGGACTCTTCCAGATCGGAAGCCGCCAGAGCTGTGTCCATATAGGCGTCCACAGTCTCATTGGCATAGGGGGAATACTCCGCAGAGCCGGTATCTCCTATGGTGTGATAGATGTTATAGAGCTCCATGGGCGTATGGGCGCCCCAGCCCCACATCAGGGGCTCCGCCTGGGCCCGGTCATAAGCGGTGTCCCAGCCCACGCCCTCTATGGTGGTCTCTATGCCCAGGGCCGACAGCTGGTTGGCAGTCTCGGCAGCCAGGGCCTGGCGGACGGAATCGCTGCCGGGATAGAGCAGATTCAGGGTCGCCGGCACGCCGTCCTTCACCCGGACGCCGTCCTCTCCCAAGAGCCAGCCCGCCCGGTCCAGCAGGGCGGCGGCTTCCTCCGGGTCGCAGTCCACCCGGGACGCTTCATGATACCAGGGCAGGCCGTCGCAGACGCTGTAGGCGGGAGTGCCGTAACCGTTCAGAACATTGTCTATCATCGCTTCCCGGTCCAGCCCCGTATTGATGGCCCGCCGCACCAGCACATCAGAGGTGAAGTCGTTGCCCACGGCAAGGCCGTCCTCGTCCGTCCCGGCGGCCACTGCCGGGAGATTGAAGCCCCGGTTGTCTACCGTAGCCACAGAAAGGAGTTCATATCCGTCCACGGACTCTCCCGAATAGGTGGCAGAAGTGTAGGCCACATCCACCTGCCCGGCCCGGGCCGCCAGAAAGGCTGCGTCTTCTTCCATGAAAAGAATGGTCACCCGCTCTATCCGGGGAGCCTCGCCGTAATAGTCCGGGTTGGCCTCCAGGATCACCTGCTGCCCCCGGTCCCACTGCCTGAGAATGTACCGGCCTGAGCCGATGGGTGCAGAGCCGTAGGCGGCGCTGTCATAGGCGTGCTCCGGCACGAGGCCCACAACGGCCATGGTGTAAGGCCAGATGGAGAAGGGCCTGGTCATGTGGAAGACCACGGTGGAGTCGTCAATGGCCTCGGCATGGTCCAGCATGGTGAAATCATTGACGGAGCTCGTCCCTTTGCAGAGGTTGTAGGTGAAGGCCACGTCTTCGGCGGTGAGGGCCTCTCCGTCGGTGAAGCGGGCGTCGGTGCGGATCTTGACGGTCCAGGTCAGGCCGTCGCCGCTGACGGCAATGTCTGTGGCCAGGTCGTAAGCGATGGTCAGGTCCGGCTCGGTGACCGTCAGGGTACTCTGGATCAGAGGCTCGTGGACGTGCTCTCCCGCCCCCCAACCGAAGGCGGGGTCGAAGCCGGATTCCGGCTCCGAGGTGACGCTTATGGCCACCACCACGGAATTCTGAGGCTCTTCCGTCTCAGAGGCCGGCTCCGAAGCGCCGTTTCCGACACAGCCGGCCGGAAGGACCAGGCCTGTAAGCAGAACTGCCAACAAGAGGGCTTTGCGGGACCGACCTGAAAATGTTTGTGTACGCATTCGGATCTCCTTCTTCTCTATCAGTCAAAAAAAATTACCGGGAAAAGAACGGCGTCCCCATTTTCCTTCGGGGCGCACATTGCCTTCCTGGCAATTTTCCTTCTGTTTTCAATTTTGTAACTGGTTTCCCCTTTGCGGCAACGGCTGCGAAAGCTGCGTCA
>JAUNBO010000128.1 GCA_030527065.1 Bacillota bacterium
TTGGTGCAGGTAAGAGGACTCGAACCTCCATGAAGTAACCTTCACACGGACCTGAACCGTGCGCGTCTGCCAATTCCGCCATACCTGCGCGGCAAGATGTATTGTAGCATATTTGTTTTTAAAACACCAGTCTTTTTTCATTTTTTTCAGGAGAAATTTGTAGTATGATAATGGGAGAAAGGAAAACGCCGGCGGGCCGGCGGGGAAGCATCATGTATTTGCCTATCTTTCAGGAAAAAGCGGGTGTAAAGGCCTTTTTTACCACCAGGAGGGCCGCTCCGGAGGGAACGCCCTTTGACAGCGGCAGCTTCTGGGAGCTTGCGGAGGCCGGGGGCCGGGTGGCAGTCCGGCCGGAGCAGGTCCACGAAAGCCGGGTGGAGATCCTGAGAAAGCAGGATCTGCGGCGGGCACAGCCGGCGGCGGACTTTTCGACGCCGGCAGATCAGCAGGGAGCCGAAAGCAGGCCGCCTCTTCAGCTGCGCCTTCCTGCCACAGACGGCGTTGCTACCGATTGCAGCCGCTTTCTTCTGACCACCGTCCATGCGGATTGCCTGCCGGTCTATCTGTACGCCCAAAGGGCCCGGGCCGTCGCCCTGGTCCACGCCGGTTGGCGGGGTGCCCGGGCGGGCATAGCCCCCAAAGCGGTCCGCCTCCTGCAAGAGGCCTTCGGCGCCGGGCCTGACGAGATCGCCGCCGCCATCGGCCCCGGCATCGGCCGCTGCTGCTTTGAAGTGGGTCCGGAGGTCAGACAGGCCTTCCTGGAGCAGTGGGCGTTCACCGATGAATTTGCAGTCCCCGTGGAGCCGGGAAATCTCCGGGGCAAATTCATGATGGACCTGAAAGGCATAAACCGCCGCCAGCTGGAATCGGCCGGGGTGAAGGACATCTGGGTCTCGGAGCTCTGTACCTGCTGCCGGCCCGACCTGTTCCACTCCTACCGGCGTCAGCAAGGCACCAAAGCCCGCATGGTCGCCGGCATTTGTTTAGAATAATATTTACTTATCAGAAGGAAAAGAAAAAAGTGAACAAAAACACAGAGAAAAGTCAGGTGGCCCTGGTCCCCTGTGCCGATTACGACGAGGACCGGGTCTATCTGGCGCTGAAGACCGGGCTCGCCCTGCTGGGAGGAGTAGAGCAGTTTGTCCGCCCGGAGGAAAAGATCCTTTTAAAACCCAATCTGCTGAGGTCTGCATCGCCGGAGCGGGCGGTCACCACCCATCCCGCCGTCTTTTCCGCCGTGGCCCGCATACTGCGGGAAGCCGGCTGCCGGGATCTGCGCTGGGGAGATTCCCCCGGCATAGGGGACCCGGAAAAGACCGCCTCCGCCTGCGGCATAGCCGCCGCCGCAAGCAGACATCAGATTCCTGCGGCGGATTTCAGGACCTCCGTCCCCACCTCCTTCCCTCAGGGCCGGCAACTAAAACTCTTTGAGCTCTGCCGGGGGGCCCTGGAAGCCGACGCCATCATAAGCCTCTCAAAAATGAAAACCCACCAGCTGACCATCATCACCGGCGCCATGAAAAACAGCTTCGGCTGCATAGAAGGGCTGCACAAAGGCGTGCAGCATACCCAGTTCCCCGACATCCGGGAATTTTCGGAGATGCTGGCAGATCTGAACCTCTTCCTGGGGCCCCGCCTTCACATCATGGACGGCATAGTGGCCATGGAAGGCAACGGCCCGGCCTCAGGCACGCCGGTGCACATGGGCGTGCTGCTGCTCTCTTCAGACCCGGTGGCACTGGACGCGGTTTTTTGCCGTCTTGTGGATTTGTCCCCGGAACAGGTGCTTCCCATCGTCGTCGGCGAAGAGCGGGGGCTGGGGCGCCGGTGCGAAGAGGACGTCCAGGTGCTCCTCCCCGACGGCGGGAGCTGGGAGCGCTTTCGGAATCCGGAGTTTGACGTGGAAAGAAAAAAGACGATACTCCGGGGCGGCGGCAAGTGGGAGGCTTTGGCCCTGCTGAAAAATCTGGCCGTCAAGCGCCCGCACATCACACAGGAAAAATGCGTCCGCTGCGGCGTTTGCGTAAACGCCTGTCCCCTGGAGCCCAAGGCTCTGACCTTCCCCGACCAGGCGCATAAAAAAGCGCCGGTGTACGATCACCGACGCTGCATCCGCTGCTTCTGCTGTCAGGAGATGTGCCCCGCCAGGGCCATAGACGCCCGCATGTCCCTGCCCCTGCGGCTCCTCGTCAGATAAGGCGCAGTTCAAAAACTCATCACCACATCGAAGGCCACGGCGCCCTCCTGCCCGGTAAGGCCTCTTACCGCTATCCGCTCCGGCGTTGCGGCCTTCTGTACGGGGAAAACGCTTCCCCGGGTCAACTCGGAGACAAAATAGTAATCGATGCGCTTCAGCCGGGCCAGCCGGTCTTTTTCTTCCTCCGTCAGCACATCGTAGGCGAAGGCCCCGTAACGGCAGTTGTTTACATGGCCCAGGGCGTCGATATCGCTGCTGCGGGCCGTCCGTTCCTCCACGGTCTCAAAGGGCAGCTCTTCCTTGAAATGCGGATCTCCTCCGGCGCAAAACACCATATGAGGCGGGTCCATGTGGAAGGGCGCTTCCTTCTTCCGAAACACGCTGCGCTTTTCCAAATCCAGAAGGATGGAATAGGTGGTGCCCTGAAACATCACGTCTCCGGCCTCGTCCCGGAACTGGAGCTCCCTGCGGAAATACGGCCCCCGTTTCTGGGAATACCAGGTGGAAGCGTTGAGCCAGATGCAGTCGTTGATGGGGCGGACCACTTCTATCCCGATGGAAATCAGCGCCCAGGCCAGGCCATATTTCCGGGTGTCCGGCAGATTGGCCTGAAAACGGTCCAGATCCTGCTCCACCATCTGCGCAAACAGCAGCTGATAGCTTTGCGGCATCAGGATGCGGTTTTCGTTCAGATGGTTCACTTCCACCTTTACCCGGTAAACCTGCTCGTGTTCTATAAGCTCCTTGCCGTTGATGATCATGAGCGTCCTCTCTCTGTCCTCAGTTGCCGTTCACCTTTTTGATGGCAGCCGCCATCTTTGCGGGAATGATCCGACACCATTCCTCGGAAATGGACGCCAGAGAGACCCGCAGGCCCTTCCCCAGAGCCACCGGGAAAATGCCGTCCTCGTTCAGCACTGCCGCCACATCGTCGGAATTGAGACAGGGAATGCTGATGAAGAAGCCGGCGTCGTAGGGGGTGGTCAGCAGCCCGGCCTCCCTGGCGGCCTCCGTAAAGGCCCGGCCCCGCCGTATCAGCATTTCACGGTATTTGGCCCGTTCCTCCCGCACCTGCTGCCACAGGTCCGGGTCCTGACAAATATGAGCCATAGCCACCATGGAAGCCCTGGTGCAGTTGGACCAGGTCCCTCTGGCGGAGAGGCTGCACAGAGTTTTGAATTCCTTCGCCACCTCCGGATTGCGGCTGAGACAGAGAGCCGCACCGGCCCTCATTCCGTACATGGTGAAGCCCTTGGACATGCTGAAAGCGATGGTCATCATCAGATTCTCCGGAAGCTCCACGTCTATCTGAGGAAGGAAGGAGCGATACTCCTCTTCATCTCCGGCAAAATCGATGTAGGCGATGTCCGCCGCCAAGACGATCTTCCGTTTTTTGTCCGCCGCCGCAGTGTTTTTCAAAGTGGTCACCACATGATCCCAATCCTCCGCAGACCAGGTGTAGCCGGTGGGATTGTGAGCCGGCGTATTCAGAATGATGACCAACCGGTCCTGCTGACCCAGCAATTCTTCCACCTTTTCCGCAAAGGCCCGGTGATTGAAGCGGAAATCGTTGTCGAACAGCGGATAGGTGGCGATCTTGCGCTCTATCTCATGGGCGATGGTGCTGTAAGGCCCCCAATACCAGTCCGAGGTCAGCACTGCGTCTCCCCTGCGGGTGTAATTCTGGATGATGTTATGGATGGCGCCGGTACCGCCGGGGGTAGACACCGCCTCCACATGGGCCTTGGGCTGATAGCTGCCGAAGACCACCTTTTTTACGCTTTCCAGAAAGCTGGGGACGCCGGCGATGGGCGCATATTCCGCATAATCTTCCGGTCCCAGCTCTTTCAATACCTTCACCACCGAAGACAGGACCACTAACTTTCCGTTATCGTCCAGCAGGGCGCCGATGGTGGCGTTGGCCACCTTGTCCTTCCCCACCCGGGCGATCATTTCCTGCGCCAGCTTGTTGGTACTGAATATTTTATCGTCCGTAGTAATTGTTCTTCCGTTTTCTTCTGCAAAAATAAGGTTTGCCATATCCATCACTCCCGTGTCATAAAAATTTCCTTTCATTATAATACGGGCCCGAGTATCTTGCAAGCAAAAAATCTCAAAAAGCTTAAAATCCCGGTCTTTTGGGCGATACTATTCAAGAGACCGCCAGGGGGGCGGTTTGGCGGACCTCCGCAGGACCAGCCAAGAATTTAAGGCGGGACGAACAAAGATGTGACAGCCACCGTCTTTTCTTTTCAGCTGACATCTGGTATGATGGAAAAAAACAGGAGTACGGTCATTATGGATCTGATCTTTGTGGCGATGGCGCTGCTGCCGGCAGCCCTGCTGATGTATTATATCTATAAAAAGGACGGCGTGGAAAAGGAGCCCGGCGGGCTGCTCTTCCGTCTCTTCCTCTTCGGCTGCATCGCCGCAGTGCTGGCGGGGACTCTGGAATCCCTGGGGACCGACGTCCTGTCCTTGTTCCTGGAGCCCGGCACCCCCGCTTTCACCATGGCTTTCGCTTTTCTGGTGGTGGCCGTCATCGAAGAAGGACTGAAATTTTTCTTCCTGAAACGACGCACCTGGAACCACCCGGCCTTCAGCCACCGCTTTGACGGCGTGGTGTACGCCGTCTTCGTCTCCCTGGGCTTTGCGGCCCTGGAAAATCTGGGCTATGTAGCCATGTACGGTCTGTCCGCCGCAATTTCCCGGGCCTTTTTGGCGGTGCCGGCCCACATGGGCTTCGCCGTGTTCATGGGCTCCTGTTACGGCGACGCCAAGGCCTGTGAGCTCCGGGGAAGGCGAAGGGCCCGGAGCCTGTATCTGTGGGCGGGCTATCTGCTGGCGGTGTTTCTCCACGGCTTTTACGATACCTGCGCCATGCTGCAATCCACCGCCGCCACAACCACATTTTTCGCCTTTGTCATCCTGATGTACATTCTGGTCATCCGTCACATCCGAAAGGAGGCCCGGGAAGACGCCGCATTTTCCGGCGCCGGCGGGGAACATGGATCCCCCTGGCAATCCCGGAAGGACCCCTGGGACTGAACCATCAGCAGGAG
>JAUNBO010000129.1 GCA_030527065.1 Bacillota bacterium
TTCGTATAAGTCAGTGTTCAACAACACTATATCAAGGAGGCGCCTGGGAGATGAGAAACATTATTTTTGCTTTATTAGTCAGTATGCTTTTAGTTATGGCAGTAGCCTGCGAGAATGAAACGGTTGGAGATGCTACCATTGAGAGTGATGAAAACGGGTTTCTGATAACGCCGGAGGATCTGCGGGTCGCAGTCAATCAAGCAGCTTCTCAGGAGTGGCAATTGCCTGAGTACGAAGTGAACGAGATTCCGGATCATTCACGCCAATCCACTTCTTATATCACTCCCAGCCTTATGTTTGTAGTCAATGAATATTTCGGCGAGGGCGGTGGTATGCCGGTAATCATCATCCAATACCGTGACCCAGAGAAGGAACTCAGCGAGGAGGATCTTGCGCTGATGACAGAGTGCTTTGAAATTGTCGTGGGTTTGGTCGATCCGAAGGAGGATGCGCAGGAAATCATGGACGTCGTCATGGGCGATGAAACGATTTATGAATCCGACAATCTTTTCTATATTTACGACAGCCATACCACGGAGTACTTTGGGCATTTTGCAACTTTCATGATTGCAGTCTCTGCGGACCCCTGGATAGAAACCTACTATCATGACAGGGATTTAATCATCCAATCGGAAGAAGAGTGGGGCGGTAACGGCGCCACAACGGAAACATCGAATTAGTCTGAGTTCAACTTTACTCATTAACGATAAGAAATGAGTTTCGGGAAGCGAACTGTTTTCAAAAGAAAGATGATCTGGAGGGGAGCTGTATGTGCGGGGAGAGAGCGAGACTGAGCAACAAACATCAGAAAATCATATGTGTTGCGGTAATTTTACTGATGCTTTTTGCGCTGGTTTATGGATATTGCCAGAACCGGCAGGACAGGATCACGGCGGGCGACATGGTTTACCGGACGCTGGCGATACAAACCCTGACCCTGAACCATATGCGGAGTTCCATTATAAATGAAACCCCGGACTTGTTGTTGTATCAGATGGATGTATCTCGAAACCTGCTATGTTATATACCACCGTTGTTGCTAAACCCAGAGATAACCTGGCGGCAGAAGTATGATTCGCTATACGAAGATCTATACGTTATCGGATATCCCTCGGATAAGACGCCAGAACAAATCGCAGCGGCAAAGGAGGGGGCGCTCTCTAAAATTGAGGAGCTGGTGGGCATTAACCAAGAAGTGGAGGCCTTGTGCGCCCACGATGACCGTGCGAGAAGCATGCTCAAGTACTACAAATTAACCGATCCCGGCTTTGAATTTTACCAAAGCGCAGCCGGGGAGGCGGATGAAGAAGGAAATTAAAGAAAGCAAAAAAATAAATTGACATTTTATTCCTTTCAGAGTATAATTTTAACAAATACTGGAAGGAATATTTTTTTATGGAAACTACAAGGAAATTAAGATTGAAGGCATTGGCCGGCTTGTTACTGGCAGTCGTTGCACTTATGATTTATTTGGGAGACAGGGTATTCACTCCGGAAGGAGACATCCTGATAGAGGCCCGTCAAAGCATTTCAGCCGCAGGGGAAGAAGAAAACTCTGGGGAGGGGGGAGATGAAAAAGAGGATTTTTTGTCGGAAAACATGGAAGAACAGCGAAATATACATAATACTATTATCGTTGATATAGCTGGCGCCATAGAGAAACCGGGAGTCTACCACCTGGAAGAGGGAAGCAGACTCTATCAGCTGATAGAATTGGCGGGAGGGCTTGCCGCAGATGCGGATATGCGCTATTTGAACCGGGCGGCCGTTCTGGAAGATCAGCAGAAAATCTACATTTATACGGAAGACGAGGCGGAAAAGGAGGCGGTAAAGGAACTTTCTTCCGCACAGGGAAGCGAGGGCGCTTCTGTAAACATCAATACGGCTGACACAAAGGCTCTGGAGACCCTCAGCGGCGTGGGGCCTTCCACCGCCGCAAAGATCATTGCCTATCGTCAGGAATACGGCCCGTTCAAGAGCATAGAGGAGATCAAGAACGTCAGCGGCATAGGCGAGAAAACGTTCGAGACGATCAGGGACCGCATTCGTGTAAATTAGGGATATTCCCCGGGCTGTCCTGCATAAAATGTCTTGCGTCCGTCGAAAATAGCTTCGAGGTGATGCAGATGTTCAGAGAAAGACGAAGCTATCGGGGCAGGCGATGGATCTTGCCGGTGGTGGCGGCTCTGATCCTGGGGTTCGGCTATTGGATCAATCAGGGAACAAACGAAGGCCTTCTCCCCGGCGCAGAAGAAGCGGCGGAGGAAACAGCCTCTCCCGGAACGTCCGCCCCGGGAAGCAGTGCAACAGGGCAGGGCGGCATTTCTTTGCCGACGGACGAAAGCCGGCAGGAAGCAGAAGACGGAGAGACCGGCCATGAAGAGGAAGGCTCCGGCGGCGGCCCTTCGGAGAGCGGAGAGCGCTACTATCTTCTCCGGGAATCCGAAAACGTGGTCCGTCTCTATTACTGTGATGAAGAAGGGCAGGAAAGCTATGTAAGGGATACGGAAATCGCCTTTTCTCTCCTCAGCGGGGAAGATCAGGAATTGTTTTCCCAGGGACTACTGATCAGGACAAAGGCGGAGCTGGATGAGCTCCTGCAGGACTTTGAGAGTTGACGGCCGGGGATGCGGGAGGTTTGAGATGAAAGCTTTTTTAAGGAGCAGAGCGGCTCTGCTTTGTCTGATGGTTTTGTTGCTTCTGGCAGCGGCAGGAGGCCGGCTTTTTTTTGACGTCAAGGCGGAGGATGCGGCGGCGTCATTGCAAAGCAGCGGTTTTCTGGTGCCGGGAGGGCAGTCCATAGGCGTCACCATGGATGTGAAGGGCGTGCTGGTGGTGGGCCTGGAGGAGTTGGAAACGGCGGAAGGCGGGACGGTGAATCCGGGGCTGGCGGCGGGTCTCCAAATAGGGGACAGCATCCTCACCGTAGAGGGCGTGGCGGTGAACAGTGCGGAAGAGGTGGCCCAGGTGGTCAACGGCCTGCAATCTGCGGTAGAGCTGAAGGTGCGCAGAAAAAGCGAAACTCTGGACATCCAGGTGGAGCCGGTGCTTTCCGCAGAGGACGGCCTGTATAAGATAGGGGTATGGGTAAGGGCCAGGACCGCCGGCCTGGGGACCCTCACCTTTTACGACCCGGTTCAAAACACCTTCGGCGCTCTGGGCCACGCCATTACGGACCCGGTGACGGGACAGCTTTTGCGGGTGGACGAAGGGCTGCTGCTCCACGCCAGCGTGGAATCTGTGCTTCAGGGCAAGGCCGGAGAGCCGGGAGAAATACGGGGAATCTTTTACGAAGCAGAGGAGCCTCTGGGACAGCTGAGCCTGAATACGGAGTACGGGATCTTCGGTTCTGTTTATGAAGCCATAGAAAACCCCTATTACACCCAGGCCATTCCCGTGGCCTCGCCGAAAGAGGTGAAGAAGGGGCCCGCCGTTATCCTGGCCACCCTGGAAGGGGACCGGATGCAGGAATATGACATCGAGATAGAAAAGGTGGACCGGCAATCCAGTGCGGAGACCAAGGGCCTGGTGCTTCGGGTGACGGACCGGGAGCTCCTGGAGCAGACCGGGGGCATCGTCCAGGGGATGAGCGGAAGCCCCATCATTCAGGACGGAAAACTGGTAGGAGCCGTGACCCACGTGTTCGTCAACGACCCGGAGCGGGGCTATGGGATTTTTCTCCAGTGGATGCTGAGCCAGGTCGAGTAATGTCAGATCCTCGTGAAAATCGTGGTTTTAATGCGCTTGTAAATCAAAGGCACATTCTTTACAATTAAGGAGAAGCAGGAAGAAAATACTGATATAAGGGGGAAATACGATGACAAAGATCAAAGTGGGACTTGCAGACGACAACAGGGATTTCTGCGAGGTCCTGGAAGACTATTTTTCAGACCGGCCCGAGATCCAGCTGGTGTTTACCGCCCATGACGGCATGGAAACGGTGGAGGCGGTATTCCGGGAAAAGCCCGATATCCTGATCCTGGATATGATCATGCCTTATCTGGACGGCCTTGGAGTTCTGGAACGGCTGAGCAGCACTCCTCCGGAGCATCCCCCGAAGATCATCATGCTCTCCGCTGTCGGACAAGAGTCCATCACGAAAAAGGCCCTGATGATGGGAGCGGCCTATTACATCGTGAAGCCCTTCGATCTGAATATCCTTGCCAAGCGGATCAACCAACTGGCAGGCCTGGAAAATGAGAAGGACGCTCCCGGCGGGAATCAGGGAAATCTGCGGTCGGTTTTCCAATCCGAAGAAGAGCCGGGGAGCAGTCTGGAGAAAGACATCACCGGAATCATTCACGAGGTGGGAGTCCCCGCACACATCAAAGGATATCAATATCTGCGCACGGCCATTATCATGGTGGTGGAGGATATGGATCTCCTGAGCGCCGTGACAAAGGAGCTTTATCCGGCCATCGCCAAGCTGAACAACACCACTCCCAGCAGGGTGGAACGGGCCATCCGCCACGCCATAGAAGTGGCCTGGAACCGGGGGAAGCTGGAAACCCTGAACAGCCTTTTTGGGTATACGGTACATAACGATAAAGGAAAACCCACGAATTCCGAATTCATCGCCATCATCGCAGACAAGCTCAGGCTGGAAAGAAAGGCCGGATGAGCCTGTCGAAGCAAGGAGCATATTCGGGGAAAAAATAAGCACTGAGCGGCGGAAAAGGACAACTTTCCCGCCGCTCTTTCAGTATATTGAAAAGCGGAGGTGAGATCCTTTGCACAGGATACAAAAATGGATATTTATCCCTGCGCTGCTTACTGTTTTTACAGGAATTGCTTCCGCCTATGACATGTCGGAGGAAAGCCTGACCCTTATGCTGCTGGAAGAGCGGACCGCCATATTGCAGCAGGCGTATTATGGGGAAACAGAGGTTTCTGAGGCGGAGGAAGAGCTGGCGAAAATAGAAACACATCCCTTGCTGGGGCAGGACATTTCCAGGTTGCGGGAGACGCTCCCCACGGACATGGACAGGGTCTTCTCCATGGAGCTTCTTTCGCTGGAACGGCAAAGCCGCATCCATGGGTTCCTTACTTATCACGCCGAGATACGTTGGAAACTGCTGGGGGCCCAGGGAAGCTATTTTGAAGAGCATTCATACCTGGTCGTCCTGAAAAGCGACGGGCGGAATTACAGGCTTTCGGAATTTCAGGCCCTGTAAGGTCTTCGGTTTTGTT
>JAUNBO010000130.1 GCA_030527065.1 Bacillota bacterium
TCTCCTCTCCGCTGGTAACTCCACCGCCGGAGGTCCCTTCCCCGCCGGTGACCCCGCCGCCGGAGGTGGTGGTTTCTATGGGATTGACCCCGTCCAGGGAATCTATCACTCCATCGCCGTCCAGGTCGTAGCCGTCGGCCACCCCGTCCCCGTCCACGTCCAGAGAGGCGTCCGGGACCACGGCGTCCGGGTCCTGCTGCCCTGTCAGGGCGTAATAATCCAGGAAGGAGCTCTCTCCGCCGGCAATGACGCCGGTGGTGGAATACAGGGAGCCGCTCCGGGTGGTGAGGATGTTCAGATTTGCGGTGGTGATATCGCTCTCGTAAGGATTCAATATTTCGTTGATCATGTCCACCCAGTCGTTGATATAAATGGCGACATAGGAGCCTCCTCTCACGCTGGCGCCAGTGTTGGCCGGCAGGCTGTGAAAGTTGATGTCGGAGGCGGAGAGCTTCAGGAATTCAGAGCCGTACCAGATGATGTTTCCCAGGCTCATGTCCGTTTCCACATATTCGTTGAAGATGTTGGCAAAGGTCTTTATTTTCGTCACGTTGCCGATCTGGAGGCATTTCCGGGCGAAGGCCTTCAGAAAGTCCTGCTGGGTGGCGATGCGGCCGATGTCTGCATCTGCGTAACCGGAGCGGTAGCGCATGAGCCCCACGGCCTGCTCTCCGTCCAGGGTCTGGTAGCCCGCCTGCAGGTTGATGTACAGGTCTTGAGTGGGGTCGCTGTAATTCATATCCTGGGGCACGTTGAACTCCACTCCGTCCACGGCGTCCACCAGCTCCACAAAAGCCTCCAGGTCCACCACGGCGTAGCTGTCCGGTGCAAAGCCCACTATTTTTTTCAGCTCGTTTTTCAGGCCGTCTATGCCGCCGTGAAGATAGGCGGCGTTGATCTTTTTCACGGACCAGCTCACGTTCACCAGGGTGTCCCGGGGGATGCTGACCACGTTCACCTTGCCGTTGACGCTGTCGTAAGCCCCCACCATTATGGTGTCCGTGTTGCCTCCGCCCTGGTCCGTTCCCGCCACCACAAAGGTATACCAGCCTTCTTTGCGGTTGGCTTCGTCGGCGATATCGATCACCTCTCCCACCAGCTCTTCTTCCGGCTCTTCCTCTGCGATCACTTCCTCCGGCGGCGCCGGCGGCTTTATCAGCGTGGTGGCGGCCACGGTCCCCCCCAGGACCAGCACCAGCGCGGCGGCAATGGCGATATACCGTTTGGGATGGCCCTTCACATGGCCGGGAAAAGCCGCCAGCTTTTCCGGTATCTTCCGGAACCAGGCTGCCAATCCGCTGAAAAAGCCGGAAAGGCCGCCTTTGTTTCTGCTCCTTCTGTTCTGTCTCATCTCCTGTTCCCCCTTGTTCCCATTCCCCTTGTGTTTTTGTTTTTATGCCGGCAGTGGAAGCTGCCGCGTCTCTGCGGGCATAAGCCCGCCGGCCTTCGTTCGCTTTATCCGTCAGCTTTGTATCTGCACCGCCACGACGCTTTCGCCGCAGTATTTTTCCCTGAGCCGGGGCTTTTCGATCTTCCCCGTAGGATTCCGGGGCACCTTGTCGAAAATGACCCTCCGGGGCCGCTTGTACCTGGGAAGCTCCCGGCAGAATTCCATGATGTCCGTTTCCGGGCAGTAGCGGTCCGGCTTCAGCTCTATGATGGCGGCGGCGATTTCTCCCAGCCGGTGGTCCGGCAGCCCTATCACCGCCACGTCCTTCACGTCTGAATGCTTGCGCAGGAAGTCCTCTATCTGCACCGGATAGATGTTCTCTCCGCCGCTGATGATGACGTCCTTTTTCCTGTCCACCAGGTAGATGAAGCCGTCCTCGTCCATGCGGGCCATATCTCCGGTAAAGAGCCAGCCGGATTTCAGTACGGAGGCGGTGGCTTCGGGATCGTTATAGTAACAGGACATGACGCCGTCGCCCTTCACGATGAGCTCTCCCACCGTTCCCATGGCGACGGGGGTTCCCTGCTCGTCCACGATCCGGGCGTCCCAGCCGTAGCCCGGTTTGCCTATGGCCCCGACCTTATGGATGTTTTCCACCCCCAGGTGGACGCAGCCCGGCCCTATGGATTCGCTGAGGCCGTAATTGGTATCGTAAAGATGGTCCGGGAAGACTTTCTTCCAGCGATGGATGAGGCTGGGGGGCACGGGCTGGGCGCCGATGTGCATCAGCCTCCATTGCTCCAGCTGATAGTTCTTCAGGTCTACCTCGCCGCTCTCTATGGCGTCCAGAATATCCTGGGCCCAGGGCACCAGCAGCCAGACCAGGGTGCAGTGTTCGCTGGAAACGGCGTCCAGGATCCATTCCGGCCTGGTCCCCCGGAGCAGGACCGCTTTGCCTCCCACCAGGAAGCTCCCGAACCAGTGCATCTTCGCCCCCGTGTGGTAAAGCGGGGGAATGCACAGGAAAACGTCCTCTCTGGTCTGCCCGTGGTGGCGGTTTTCCACCTGGCAGGAGAACATGAGGCTGGTGTGGTCGTGGAGGATGGCCTTGGGGAGCCCTGTGGTCCCGGAGGAAAAGTAGATGGCCGCATCCTCTTCATCTGTAAGGGGAATGTCCGGCGCTTCTGCGGACATATCTTTTACCAGGGCGTCGTAGCTCTCCGCAAAATCCGGACAGCCTGCGCCGGCGTATAAGAAGTACTTCACTCCGGGCACCTTGTCCTTTGCGGCGGCTATCCGGTCTATGAATTCCGGCCCGAAGACCAGAGCGTCGGACTCCGAAAGTTTCAGGCAGTGCTCTATTTCTTCTGTTGTGTAGCGGAAATTCAGGGGCACCACCACGGCTCCGGTCTTCAGGACGCCGAAGTAGATGGGCAGCCATTCCAGGCAGTTCATCAGCAGGATGGCCACCTTGTTCCCCTTGGTAAGACCTCTGCTCAGGAGCAGGTTGGCAAAGCGGTTGGCCTTGTCGTCAAATTCCTTCCACGTCATTTCCTTACGGTATCGAAACTCCGGATTGGACTCCACCAATTCAAACTCGCTCCAGGTAAGCCCCTTCTTTTCCCGGGCTTCCGGATTGATCTCGATCAGGCTGACATCGTTGCCAAATTCCTTGGCATTCCTTGCTAAAATTTCTGTGATTGGCATTTTGCTTTCGTCCTTCCGTAAGAGTTATGCTGCTTCTTTGCATACTTAATTATAATACCACAGAAAGGGGCGAAATACCATATAAAAATTGAACAGGCCGGCGCGTTTGCGGCGCGCCGGCCCGTTTCATTCACTGTGTTGGCAATCTGCCGTTTTCAGACAAAACCGATGTGTGCGGCTTAATACATGATAAAGCCCACACCCAGGAAACCGATGGCCGCAAGCCCTGCTGCGATCAGGCCGTAGGGCAGCTGAGACAGTGCGTGGTCGTAGTTGTTGCAGCCGCAGGCCGCCGAGGTCAGTACCGTGGCGTCGGAGTAGAAGCAGATGTGGCTTCCGAAGATGCCTGCCGAAATCATGGCTCCCAGAGCCAGGGGGATATCGCAGCCCACTGCCATGGCCATAGGCACTACGATGGGGGTGGCAATAACGTACATGCCCCAGTTGCTGCCGGAGATGAACTCCGTGATGGCCAGCGCAACAAACACGATGAGGGGCAGAGTGGCCGGCGAAGCGACGGATACGCCCACTTCGATGACATATTCGGTGAAGTGGATGCCCTCCAGGACGATGCCGAAGTTATACATCAGATATACGTAGAGGAGGGGCATGACCATGTTCTGCAGGCCCTTTACGAAATCGTCAACGAACTGTTCCGCCGACATGAGCTTCTGCGGAAGGTATGTAACGAACTGATAAATGATGGTGCAGATGACGCCCATCTGGAGATCGATGTCGAAATAGAGAGTGGTTCCGATCAGCACCACGATGGGGCCGATGAAGTTGATCATCCGCGGCGTGAAATCAAATTCAGTGTCGTCCTTGCCGCCCTTGATGTCGATTTTCTCGGATCCCGGAGGAGAGAGGGGGCCTCCTTCTGCGACACGCTTCTCGGCTTTCTTCATTCTGCCGAGAGGCTTGATCAGTCCGAAACCAACAAGGGGTACGATGAGCACTGCGAACCATGCATAGAGATTATAAGGGATCGTCTGGGTGAACATTGCCAGGCCTTCTCCCTCTGCCGCATACCCGTTGATTTCCAGGTTAGACGCCAGGAACGCCGCCCAGGTAGTGACCGGGACCAGCACGCACATGGGTGCGGCGGTGGAGTCGACTACGTATGCCAGCATTTCCCTGGATACCTTGTGTTTGTCCGTGAGAGGACGCATGCAGGATCCGACTGTAAGAGAGTTCATATAATCGTCGATGAATATTATGATTCCCAGTATCCAACTCCAAAACAGCGAGGTCCCTCTGGTCTTTGCTTTCTTTGCGGCCCAGAGTCCAAAAGCTCTGGCTCCGCCGGCTCTTTCCATGATGCAGATGATGCTGCCGATGGTGCCGCAAACGATGAGCAGCCAGGCAGAGTCTTCATCCATCATGATCTCCAGCATTCCTGAGCTGAACCCGGTTACGCAGCCCGTACCCATGTACATCGCATAGCCGAACAGACAGGTTACAACAATGGCTTCTGTCATTCGCTTGGTCAAGAGCACATAGGCAAGGAGGAATGCCGCAGGGATCAAAGAAAGCGCCCTCCACTCAGCCGGATCCTCGGGGAACAAATAGTGAAGCCCAATGCCCACTGCTATGCAGATGACGGCAATCAGCGCTACCCTCCCCGGATTGTCCAGGCCGGCGTCTTTTTTCAGTTTTTCTACCATCTTTCCCTCCTGACAATAAAAATAAAAGTGCGGTAACGAATAAATGTTGGAAAACCGGCTCTTTTTCTACAATAATGACTGGTGATAATGGCCTTTTCCAACATATGACTGGATTATACACCCCAGAAAATTCAAAGTCAATACAAGTTAACTGTATTGCAGCATTTTTCTGTTTTTTCGGTTACTTTTCACGGGGCGCCCCCTGGCGCCCTATGAGTAGTAACGATTTTTCTGATTGCGCCACAACATTTTTTCGGCATCGGCGACAAGGAACCCTGCGTAAAAAAGTATACTTTATCTGCCAGTAGTGGGAGCGACAAGACCGGGTCTGTGTTGTTGAATGGGTGCTTGCAACCGCCTTTCTCGCCAGCTTTTGATATGGCCGAC
>JAUNBO010000131.1 GCA_030527065.1 Bacillota bacterium
CTGGAGCTTTACCGGGACCCGGTCCGGTGGCAGCAGTTGGTGAAGAACGCCTTCAAGTCGGATTTCTCATGGAAGAAGCCGGCGGCGGCGTATATCAAGTTATATGAGGAAGTGTGTAATGAGTGAAGCTATGACTATGACGATGACAGCAAAAGAGATTTCTGAGAGGATAGAAGGGAAGCTTCTGCGGTATTTCGGGGCGGAGCCGGGTCAGGCCACGGTCCAGCAGGTCTACCGGGCCGCCTGCATGGTGGTGCGGGATGAGCTGGCCCTGCGGTGGAAGGCCTATCACAGCAACGGGAACGCCAGGAACAAAAAGCGGGTCTATTATCTTTCCATGGAATTCCTTCCGGGGGCGTCTCTGAAAAACAATCTCTTCAACCTTGGCCTGACGGAGCCGCTGAGACAGGCTCTGAGCAGCCTGGGCTGGAGCCTGGAGGAGCTTTGCGGACTGGACCCGGATGCGGGCCTGGGGAACGGCGGCCTGGGGCGGCTGGCGTCCTGCTATCTGGACGCCATCGCCTCTCAGGGCATGTCCGGCCACGGCATGTCCATCTGCTACGAATACGGGATCTTCAAGCAGCGGATCCTGGACGGCGGCCAGACGGAGGAGCCGGACGACTGGCTGGACCTGGGAGAGGTCTGGCTCCGGGAGATGGAGGACGAGGCGGAGGAGGTCCACTTCGGCGGCAGCCTGGAGGAAGAGTGGGACGATAAGGGAAAGATGAAGCTGATCCACAAGGATTTCACCACGGTGGTGGCGGTTCCTTATGACATGCTGATCCCCGGCTACGGCGGCCAGGTGGTGAACACCCTCCGTCTGTGGAAATCCACCTCTCCCGTCGGCATAGACATGAAGCTCTTCGCCCAGGGGAAATACCTCCAGGCCCAAAAGGAAAAGCACATGGCGGAAATCATTTCCAAGATCCTCTATCCCGAGGACGCTCACGAGGAAGGGAAGACCCTCCGCATCATGCAGCAATATTTCTTCATCTCCGCCTCTCTGCAATTTCTGGTGCGGACACATCTGAAAACCTTTGCGACTCTGGATAATCTCCACGAAGCGGCAGCGATCCACATCAACGACACCCACCCGGCCATGGCCATCCCGGAGCTGCTGCGGATCCTCATAGACGATCACGGTATGGAATGGGATCCGGCCTGGAGCATCGTGAAAAAGACCGTCTCCTACACCAATCACACCATTCTTCCGGAGGCCCTGGAAAAATGGCCGGAAGGGCTGTTTTCCCGGCTTTTGCCCCGGCTCTATTCCATCGTCTCCGAGATCAACCGCCGGCAGGCCGTGGACCTGCTGAAAACCTTCCCGGACAGGGAAGCCCTGCGGCGGGAAATGGCCATCATCCATAACGGGGAGTTGCGCATGGCCAACCTCTGCGTGGCCTCCGCCCACCGGGTCAACGGGGTATCGGCCCTTCACAGCGGTCTCCTGCGGGATAAGGTCTTTCCCGGCTTTTATCTGATGGAGCCGGAGAAATTCACCAACGTCACCAACGGCATCGCCTACCGGCGCTGGCTCTGTCAGGCCAATCCCCGGCTCAGCGGCCTCATAGAGGAGCTCTGCGGCCCGGGTTTCAAGACAGACGCCTCACAGCTGAAGGATTTCCTGAAATTCAAGGACGACAAGGGAGTGCAGGAGGAGCTGGCGGCCATAAAGCTGTCCAACAAGGAGCGGCTGGCGGAGTATATCAAAGAGCACAACGGAGTCACGGCAGACCCCCGTTCCATCTTCGACGTTCAGGTGAAGCGGCTCCACGAATACAAGCGGCAGCTGCTGAACCTGTTCCATATCATGCACCTGTATCAGCGGCTGAAGGAGGACCCGTCCCTGGACGTCCATCCCCGGACCTTCCTGTTCGGCGCCAAGGCGGCGGCGGGATATTACATGGCCAAGGAGATCATCTCCCTGGCGGCGGCCCTTTCCCGCATGATAGAAAAGGACCCGGCGGTGAGGGAAAGGCTGCGGGTGGTTTTCCTGGAAAACTATTCCGTGTCCCTTTCCGAGCTCATCATGCCGGCGGCGGAGGTGTCGGAGCAGATATCTCTGGCGGGAAAAGAGGCTTCGGGCACGGGGAACATGAAGCTCATGATAAACGGGGCCCTCACCCTGGGGACCATGGACGGCGCCAACGTGGAGATCTGCCAGGCCGTGGGGGAAGAGAACATGTTCCTCTTCGGCATGAGGATAGAAGAGGTAGAGGCGCTGCAAGCCTCCGGCGCTTACAGCCCCTGGGAGTATTTCCGGCAGGACCGGGATGTGGCCGCCGTGATGAAGCTGCTTTCCGGCGGGATAGACGGACGGGATTTCCGCAGCATCCTCAATTCCCTCACCACCGGCGGCAGCGGCGGGGGAGACCCCTATTTTGTCCTGGCGGATTTTCCCAGTTACAAGGAAGCCCAGGAGCGGGTGGACCGGAGCTACCGGGACCAGGCTCTCTGGAACGCCATGTCCGTGGTCAACATCGCCGGGGCCGGAGTGTTTTCCGCAGACCGGGCGGTGAGGGAATATGCCGAAAACATCTGGCATATCAAGCCCATCGTGTAAGCCATGAGCAGGGTTTCGTTCCATTGCCCCTCATGGATGCAGGAGGGGCTCATGTATCAGATCTTCCCGGACCGCTTTGCCAGAAGCAAAAACTGCGTGCCGCCGCCTCAGAATAAGGACCATATCCTGCGGGAGGACTGGGGCGGCGCACCTCTGGGCCCCGACGCCGACGGTGTGGTGCGGAACCGGGACTTTTTCGGCGGGAACCTCCGGGGCATACAGGAGAGGCTGCCTTATCTGGAGTCGCTGGGAGTGACGGTGCTCTACCTGAACCCCATTTTTGAGGCCTATTCCAACCACCGCTACGACACGGCGGATTACACCAAAATAGACCCTCTGCTGGGGACGGAGGCGGACTTCCGGGAGCTCTGCCGCAAGGCGGGGGATCGGGGGATCCGCATCCTTTTGGACGGGGTGTTCAACCACACGGGCAGCGACAGCATCTACTTCAATCAGTCCGGGAGATTCCCGGGGCTTGGGGCATATCAGAGCAGGGATTCCCTTTATTATCCCTGGTACCGCTTTGAGGAATGGCCGGAGAAATATGCCTGCTGGTGGGGCATTAAAACATTACCGGCAGTAAATGAAGAAGAGCCTTCCTATCTGGACTATATGGTCCGGGGAAAGGATTCCGTGGCCCGGCGCTGGCTCCGGGCCGGAGCCTCCGGCTGGCGGCTGGACGTGGTGGACGAACTGCCGGATCTGTTTTTAGAGGAGTTCCGGAAGGCGGTGAAGGAAGAAAAACCGGAGGCCGCCATTGTGGGAGAGGTCTGGGAGGACGCTTCCACTAAGGTCAGCTACGGGCAGAAACGCCACTATCTGGACGGGACCCAGCTGGACAGCGTTATGAATTATCCCCTTAAGGACGCTGTTTTGCAATTCCTGAACAAAGATGGGGACGCAGCCTCTTTCGGCCGGGAAGTGGAGACCCTGCGCCGCCATTATCCCGAAACGGTGTTTTACGGCCTGATGAACATCCTGGGGACCCACGATACCCCCCGCATACTGACCCTGCTTTCTGAGGGGCGGAGCCCCAGGGAGGGAAGGCGCCGGCTTTTTGCCGCCCTGCTGCTGTGGGCTTTCCTGCCGGGGATCCCCTGCATTTATTACGGCGACGAGCTGGGCATGGAGGGGGGGAAGGACCCGGAGAACCGCCGTTGCTTTCAGGAGGAGGCGGCGGACCCGGAGGTGCGGGACCACTACCGCCGCCTGCTGGCTTTCCGGAAAAAGAGGGGGCTGACGGGGGAGTGGCGCTTCAGGGCCCTGCCGGTACAGGAAAACTGCTATGCCTTTGTCCGGGAAACAGGGGAGAAACGGCTGTTGGTGGCGGTGAAGGGCCTGGGGCCCCGGACGTCCTTCCCGGTGAAGCTGGAGGCGGGGGAAGAGCTGGAAGATGTTCTCGCCGTGGGAGAAGGCGGCTTTGAGGAGCCGGGAGAGCTGCTGCGGCGGCAGCGGGAAGCCGGCCTTTATCCCTGGGCCCTGGAGGCTTTTTCCGGAGTGGCCCTGGCAATTTCCCGGAAAGGGTGACAAAGGACAGACCGCCTGCATACAATGTATCGGGTGGTTTTTTTGGGAAGAAGGACATTGGGACTGATTCTGGCTCTGGGAGGCGCTTTTCTCATCTTGTGGAAGGTGCCTCTCTGGGCCTGGTACGGGCTGCTGGGGCTTCTGCTGACTGCCTTGGCGGTCCTTTGGTATTTTCAGAGATGAAAAGGGGGAGAAGGGTGAAAAATTTTTATGGGGGAAAGCCTTCCTGCGGGCCCAGGCCTCAGGGCTGCAAGCCTGCCGGCAACAACAAATGGGGGGACGCCAAGGTCTTTGGGGCGGTGCTGCTGGTCATCGGCGTCACCACCATCTGCGCCTTTGTGCTGCCGCCAAAGGTCTGGCTGGTGGTCCTGGGAGGGGCGCTGATCTTCCTGGGCTACAAGCTCTTTACGTCATAAGGCCCGAAAGCCCGCCGCCCTCCTGGCGCCCTATGAATAGTGACGAAAGGGCTGCCAAAAACAAAAGCTGTGAAAAAAAGTGCTTGTAGAGGCCGCCGGGCTGTGCTATAATATCATTCGTTCGGGATGAAAAGCATGGTCCGAAAGGGCCTGGAATACCCAATTTACAGTCAAGGGAGGTGTAGAAATGTCCAAAAAGTGTGAGATTTGCGGGAAGGGTCAGGTTTCCGGAAACAACGTGAGCCATTCCAACAGACATACCAGAAGAAAGTGGAATGCCAACATCCAGACTGTAAGGGTCGAAGAGAACGGCAACAAGGTAAAGAAGAATGTTTGCACCAGATGCATCCGCTCCGGCAAAGTGAGCAGGGCCATCTGAGGGAAAAGCATCCAAAGAGGAAGAGGCGCCGATATCCGGCGTTTTTTCTATTGCCGAAAAGGGAGGCTGGTTAGTTTACACGGGGCGCCAGGGGGGCGGTTTGCCGGGCTGTCCTCGTCCCAGAGAATTTTACGGCTCAACTCACAGAGTTTGGGTTCGAAAA
>JAUNBO010000132.1 GCA_030527065.1 Bacillota bacterium
GTTCATCCTGGCGTCCACGGACCCGGGGCAGGTGGTGCTGGATCCTTTCATGGGAAGCGGCTCCTCCGTAGTGGCGGCAAAGAAGCTGGGGCGGCGTTATGTAGGGATAGAGCTGGAGGCGGAGTACTGCGCTCTGGCGGAAAAGCGGCTGGAGCTGGCGGGGAAGGACCCTTCCATCCAAGGGTACGAGGACGGGGTTTTCTGGGAGCGGAATACCTTGGCGGCCCGCCGCCGTTCAAGAGAATAAGCGAAGGATAAACGGCTCTGCGCCCTGTGAACCTCCCCGGTCCCGGGCGCTTTGCCATTCCCCGGCTCGGGCCGCTTTATTATGTTAATACGGCACTGTTTTATCAAAGTTATCGTCACAAATGAGATTTTTCAGAATTCTCATGGTTTTCTCTTGAAAAACTGAATAGAAAGGTGCATAATGTATATATGTTTTCATTTATCAAATATACTGTCTTGTTAGTTCAGAAAAACAGGAAGGAGTGGAACCAAATTGAGTAAGGTGGTAAAAAAGAAGTACACGGAGGAGGCCGTAGCGGGTTATAACCTGAGGACCGCCAGGGAAGAAGCCCGCAGGTGTCTGCTGTGTCACGATGCTCCCTGCAGCGCAGGCTGCCCTGCGGGAACGGACCCCGCCAGCTTTATCCGGTCTATCCGATTCAACAACGTAAAAGGTGCGGCGGAGACCATCCGGAAGAACAATCCCCTGGGCGGCAGCTGCGCCAGAGTGTGCCCATACGATAAGCTCTGTGAGGAAGCCTGCTCCCGCTGCGGCATAGACAAGCCCATAGAGATCGGGAAATTGCAGCGCTTTGCCGTAGAGCAGGAGAAGGCCTTCGGCATGAAGACCCTGGAAGCCCCGGCCAAAAAGAAGGCGGGCAAGGTGGCGTGCATCGGCGCCGGTCCGGCGTCTCTTGCCGCAGCGGCCAAGCTGGCGGAGGCGGGCTATCGGGTCACCGTCTTTGAAGCCCAGGAAAAGCCCGGCGGCGTGCTTACATATGGCATCGTTCCCGCCCGGCTGCCCCAGGAGGTGGTGGACCACGACATCAAGCAGATAAAGAACCTGGGAGTGAAATTCCAGTTCGGCGTCAAGGTCGGCAAGGACCTGGAGCTGGCCGAGCTCAAGAAAATGGGCTTCAGCGCCATCTTCGTAGGCACGGGCCTCTGGTCTCCCAAGAAAGTGGATATCCCCGGCGCGGATCTGAAAGGCGTATGGAGCGCCGTGGACTATCTGAAGGCCGCCAGAGAATCCAAGGGGAAATTTGACGCAGGGCAGAAAGTGATCGTCATCGGCGGCGGAGATGTAGCCATGGATTGCGCCGCCACAGCCAAGCTGGCCGGGGCGGAAAAAGTAATGATCTATTACAGAAGGACCATAGAAGAAGCCCCCGCCAACATCAACGAGATCCAGTATGTACAGTCCATGGGCGTCACCATCACCACGGAATTTGCGCCCAAGGAGATCCTGCCCAAGGGCAAGACCAAGAAAGCCGAGTTTGTGGTGTTCACCGGCAGGGACAAGAAGTCCGAAGCCAAGGTGGCGGCGGATACGGTGGTCTTCGCCGTGGGCCAGGCGCCGGAGGATATGAAGGAGCTGGGCGCTTTCAAGCTCAACGAAAAGGGCGGTATTGCAGCCAATGCAAAGACCGGCAAAACCAATCTGAACGGCGTGTTCGCCGCAGGAGACATCGTCAACGGCGGCAAGACCGTGGTGGAAGCCGTGGCCCAGGGCAAGGCGGCTGCGGAAACCATCATTGCATATCTCGAGAAGAAAGGAGTGAAGTAAGATGACAGTCAAGAAAGATTTATCGGTGAATTATCTGGGCGTCAAGTGCGAAAATCCCTTCTTCCTTTCCTCTTCTCCGGTAGGCGGCTGCTACGATATGGTAGCCAAGGCCTATGAGGCGGGCTGGGCCGGCGTTTTCTTTAAGACGGTGGGCATTTTCGTGGCGGACGAGTGTTCTCCCCGCTTCGACCAGAACAACAAGGCGGGCGAGCCCTGGATCGGCTTCAAGAATATGGAGCAGATATCGGACAAACCCACGGAACAGAACTTTGAGTACATCCGCAAGTTAAAGGAGGATTATCCCGAAAAGATAATGGTGGCCACCATTATGGGCTCCAGTGCAGAAGAATGGAAGGAACTGGCCATCATGTGCAATCAGGCGGGAGCGGACCTCATCGAGTGCAACTTCTCCTGCCCCCAGATGACCAGCCATGCCATGGGCTCGGACGTGGGGACCAACCTGGCTCTGGTAGAGGAATATGCCCGGGCGGTTTCCAAGAATTCCAAGATTCCCGTCATTGCCAAAATGACGCCGAACATCACCGTGATGGAGCCGGCGGCCATAGCGGCCATCAAGGGCGGCGCAAAGGGTGTTTCCGCCATCAATACGGTAAAATCCATCACCAGCATGGATTATGAAAACCTCACCGCCATGCCTGTGGTCAACGGCGTATCCTCCATTTCCGGCTATTCCGGAGCGGCGGTGAAGCCCATAGGCCTGCGCTTCATTGCCAACCTGGCGTCCTGTCCGGAACTGAAGGGCGTGGACCTCTCCGGCATCGGCGGCGTGGAGACCTGGAACGACGCTCTGGATTATCTGCTGGTGGGAGCAAAGACCGTGCAGGTGACCACCGCCATCATGCAGTACGGCTACCGCATAGTGGACGATATGATAAGCGGCCTTCAGTTCTTCATGGAAGAGCGGGGCTTCAATAAGGTGGATGAGCTGATCGGGCTGGCTCTGCCCAACATAGTGCCGGCGGAAGAGCTGAACCGGGATTACAAGATCCAGGTGAAATTCGATCAGAAGAAGTGCGTGGGCTGCGGACGCTGCTATGTGTCCTGCTACGACGGCGCCCACCAGGCCATAGAGTGGGACGACAAGAAAAGGCGGCCCATACTGGACGAGGAGCGCTGCGTAGGCTGCCACCTCTGCCTCAATGTCTGCCCGGTGAAGGATTGCATCACTCCCGGCGAGCTGGTCTGGAAAAAGGGCCGGAAAAAGACCGGCATCACCCTGAAGCAGCAGTACGACTAAAGGCATGTGAACGGGGAAAGCAACAGTTAAGAAGTTAAGACAGAAAAAAGGCTGCAGCCGGATAAAAGCTGCGGCCTTTTCAATTGTAACAGGGGCCCATATCCCCAAGGCGGCTTTGGCCGCCGGCGGAAGGTCAGGGCAGGGGCGGCAGGGTGTAGAGGCTCCTGTAGCGGCGGAACTCCTGCTGGAATTCCTGGCCGCTGGCCTTCAGTTCGTTGAGGTACTGGTGGCTTCCCTGTTCGCTTCCTGATTGGAGCAGGGCCACCGCTATGTTGGAGCAGTGGTCGGAGACCCGCTCAAAGTTGGTGAGCATGTCGGAGAGGATAAAGCCCAGCTCAATGGTGCAAATCCCGCTTTGGAGCCGGTGGATGTGGCGGAGCTTTATCTCGTCCCGGAGGCCGTCTATGACCTCTTCCAACGGCTCCACGTGGGCTGCCGCGGCAAGGTCTTTTTCCCGGAAGGCGGTGAGGGTAAGCTCCAGGATGTCCCTCAGAGCGGTGGTGATGACCTGAAGCTCCTCCGTGGCTGCCGGGGAGAAGTGGATGCGCTTATCGTGCATCTCCTTGGCGGCCTGCATGATGTTCACCGCATGGTCGCTGATGCGCTCAAAATCCCCTATGGCATGGAGCAGCTGGGCCACCCGGTGGCTGTCCTTTTCAGATAGGGAAAGGCTGCTGAGGCGCACCAGATACCCGCCCAGCCTGTCCTCATAAATGTCCACGGTGCTCTCTTTTTCGTAAATGCTCTCGGCGGTCTTTTCCTCAAACTTTTCCGCCAGCTGCAGGGCTTCCTTCAGGGTGCTTATGGAAAGCTCCGCCATCTGGAGGGTGGTCTTATCGCATTGCTCCACCGCAAAGGACGGCGTGTTGAGAAAACGTTCGTCCAGGAAGGGAGTGACGGATACGGCCTCCTTTTCCTTTACAGAAGCCTCGGCCATGCGGCACAGGAGACGGGAAAAGGGAAGGAGCACGATGGTGGAAAGCAGGTTGAATATGGTATGGATGAGGGCCACTTCGAAGGCCGTCACGGAATCGTCAATAAAGTGGAAGGAAAGGGCCCAGTTCAGCAGGTAGAACAGGCCCAGGAACAGAGCGGCGCCGATGATGTTGAAGTACAGGTGCACCATGGCGGTCCTCTGGGCGTTCTTGGTGGCGCCGATGCAGGAGATGAGGGCGGTGGCGCAGGTGCCGATGTTCTGTCCCATAATGATGGGGATGGCGGAACCGTAGGTGACGCTGCCGGTGATGCACAGGGCCTGCAGGATCCCCACAGAGGCCGAGGAGCTCTGGATGACGGCGGTGAGCAGGGTCCCCGCCAGCACCCCCAGCAGGGGATTGGAGAACATCAGCAGGATGTTGGAGAATTCCGGCACCTCGGCCAAAGGCTCCACGGCGTTGCTCATGGCGGACATGCCGTACATCAGGACGGCAAAGCCGACGAGGATGGTCCCTATGTCGTTTTTCTTTCTCTTTTTTGAAAAGAGAAGGAGAACGGCGCCGATCAGGGCGAAGATGGGGGAAAAGCTGGTGGGCTTGAACAGTGTTACGATGAAATTATCGCTTTCCAGGGCCGTAAGACTGAGGATCCAGGCGGTGACGGTGGTCCCCACGTTGGCTCCCATGATGATCCCGGCGGATTGGGTCAGCTGCATGATGCCGGAGTTTACGAAACCGACTACCATAACCGTAGTGGCGGAGGAGGATTGGATCACGGCGGTGACTGCCGCTCCCAGCAGCACGCCTTTCAGGGGGTTGTCCGTAAGCTTTGCCAAAGTGCGCTCTAATCTGCCGCCGGCTACCTTTTCCAGGCCTGTACTCATGACGTGCATGCCGTACAGGAAGAGGGCCAGGCCCCCTGCCAGCGACAAGAGCGAGAAGAAGTTCATCTGTCTGTGCCCTCCCGCAATTTTATTTTCTTTTCCCATCATAACACAGGAGGAGGACGTCTGCAAAGAAAATTCCCGGAAAGAA
>JAUNBO010000133.1 GCA_030527065.1 Bacillota bacterium
GGCGCATAAGCTATGGATAGTCCAAAGCGCCTGGATGCCAGACGCTTTGGAGCTCATATTTCAATTCTGTATGTCCGCTGGTCGATGGACTATTCTTCCGTGAGCATGCTCTCCATCCATTCCATGTAGTCCACCACCTGGGCGTCGGCGGGGATCTGATACTCCACCGTACCTTCGGCCTCTTCCAGTTCCAGGCTCATCTCCATAACGAAGTTTACGGCGTCTCCTTCTATGACCGAAAAGCTCATTTCTGCGGTAAGAGCGCTCCCCCGGGCCTGGAGAGCGACATTGAAGCTGTCCTCCATGCTGAGGTTCATCTCCAGGTCGAAGTCCGCAAAGACCTCTCCCCTGGCGCGGATCACCAGGCTGCCGTCCAGGGCGACCCCTTCCACAGAGGGGCTTTCAAACTCGGCCGTGTAGACAGTGTAGCCGCCGGAGCTGGTCTGCACAAAGGCCTCGTCGCCCAGGCAGTCCACCAGGACCTCTGTCAGGGACTGTATTTCCTGATAGGTGCTTACGGTGAAGCTGTCGGCGTAAAGGCTCAGCATCTCCGCCAGCAGGGCTTCCACTTCCAGGTCGGCTCCGCTGCCGGCAAGCTCCATCAGCTGGGTGACGTCCATCCCCATGTCCTCATAAAAAGCCTGCATATCCATTTTCAGCCAGGCTCCTTCTTCCAGCATCCCCATCTGTGCATAGAGGGGGCACTGCAGGTATAAGGTCATGGTTTCGCCGTCCAGCTTTGTTTTCATGCTCAGATCCATTTCCGTGTCTATGGTCTGCCCCTCGGCGGTGACGCTCATCACCAGAGGCATCACGAGATCCAGATCCGCATTGTTGCCCTGCTGCATGCCGCTGATGGAGCCGTCCATGCTGATGGAAATGCTTCCCTGATCTTCTTCAGCGGCCTGACCCAGCTGCAGGATCGCCAGCTGATTCATGTCCATCTGACCCTCCAGGGTGATGCTGCCCTGGCCGGCATAGACCTGCTCCATATCCGTGTTCTGCTGGAACATCAGGCTCAGGATGCCCAGTTCCTCATTGAGGCCGTCAAACATGGCAGGGTCTATCACCACGGCGGTCTTTGCCTCGGCGTCCCAGCCCACCACAAAGCCCAGAGCTTCCGCAATGAAGCGGGTAGGCACATAAGTCCTGTCGCTGGCTTCGTCTATGAAGGGGACCACATCCATGGCCCTGGTCTGGCTGGCGCCGTCTTCCTCTATGAGGATTTCCGACCCGCCTACGTCGAAGGAGATGGTCTTTGCGCCCAGAGCCGCCGTTACGGTCCTGGTTTCCGCCGCATATTCCACCTCTGCTCCCAGGCTCTCAAAGATGGCCCGGAAGGGGACCATGATCCTTCCCTCCACGTTCTGGGGGGCGGCGTCGGTAAATGTTACGTACTCGCCGTCGATCATTACTCCGTACTCATTGCCGGCCTCGTCGGCAAAGGCCAGGGCCCCGCAGGCCAGAACCATTGCCAGGACCAGCGCCGTCATCAAAGCTCTTCTTCCCAATACTTTCATTTTCTTTTCGTCCTTTCTTCCCGCTTCTTGCAGGCATGTTTTTATGGCTCAATCGACGAAGATGCTCCCGCCGATGAACTCCCTTATGATGGAATTGTTGACGATGATGGAATCGTCCTCTATGGTCTGGAAAAAGCGGAGGAATTTCAACATCCGTACCGCCTCTCCATACTCTGTTTGCTCCGGGCCGATGGCCGCCAGCAGAGGCTCCGCATATTTCTTCAGCACCGCCAGCTCATAAATATGTACGGAATTGAACAGCATATCCGCCTCTCCGTTGTAGGGGAAGATGTTTTTGTCCTCCCCCGCCCGCACCTTGGGCCACTGGCCGATGGTGCGCTGGGCGGAATAGCCCCGGAACTGGTGGTCCCGGACGATGCGCCGCAGCATGCGGGCGTCGGTGGTGGGGATGCGGTTGTGGTTGTCTATGCTCAGCTGGGTAAAGGGGCTGATGTATATCTTGAATTTCTCCTTATCTTCTATGTGCGAGGTGAGCTGGCGGTTCAGGCCGTGGATCCCTTCCATCACTATGGTCTGGCCCTTTTCCAGGCGGCTGATCCGCCTGCCGAAGAGCTTTTTTCCTTCCAGGAAATCGAAGGTGGGAAGGTCCACCTCCCTGCCTGCCAGGAGGTCGTTCATATTGTTATTAAACAATTTGAGGTCCAGGGCGTCGATGTCCTCGAAATTGGGCTCTCCGTTTTCATCCAGAGGGGTCTGGCTCCGCTCCACGAAATAGTCGTCGGTGCTCATGTAGAGGGATTCTATCCCCAGGACCCGGAGCTGGATGCACAGCCGCCGGGCAAAGGTGGTCTTCCCCGAGGAGGAAGGGCCGGCGATGAGGACCAGCCTGGCCCCTCTTTTCCCGATGACGTCGGCGATCTGCGCGATTTTTTTCTCGTGAAGGGCCTCTGAGATCTGGATGACCTGCTTGTAGCGGCCGTCGGCCACCACCTTGTTGAGCTCCGCCACATAGGAGATGCCCATCAGGTCCCCCCAGCGCTTGGCCTCGCCGAAGGCCCGGTACAGCTTCACATCGTCCCGGTAGGGAGGGATCTCGTTGGGTTTTTTCTGGTTGGGGAAGCGCAGCAATACGCCGTTGCGGTATTTGCGCAGCTCAAAATGCCGGATGTAGCCGGTGGAAGGGACCATTATGCCGTAGAAGAAGTTGGGCACCCCGTCCAGCGAATAGATGGGGACCTTTTCCACCTGGGAAAACTGCAGCATGGCCAGCTTTTCCTCGTGGTTCCCCCGGGACAGCTTCTTCACCGCTTCCTCCCGGCTCATGCTGCCCCGCACGAAGGGAAGGTCTGCCTCCACCAGTTCCCTCATGCGGCGTTCCACGGCCTTTATGTCCTCCGCCGTCACCGGCGCCGGTCCCCGTATCTCCGTGAAGAGCCCTCCGTTCAGGGAGTTTTCTATGTCTACGGACACCTCCCCCAGCACGTCCTGCACCGCCTTCAGATAAATGAAGGAAAGGCTGTTCTGGTAGATCATGTTGGCGGAGGGGTCCCGCATATCCAGAAAGACCACCCGGCAGCTTTCTTCTATGGGATGGTCCATCTCCCGGAGGCGGTTGTCCAGCCGGGCCGCCAGCACCCAAAAAGGCAGGGCCTCGTTGAAGCGTCTCGCCAGAGCTTCCAGCGAGGTGCCCTTTTCCACCTGAGTGCGGACCTCCTCCCCGCCGGGGCTGAGGACCACGGTCACGTCTACCATATTCTTTTGCTTTTCCCGGTCCTTCATGCCTTATCCCTGTTCTTCCGCCTGTTCCAGCAGGTCTAACTTCTCCTGCATTTCCTCTATCTTCCGGCTTAATTTGTAAAGCTCCAAAGCCACCGGGTCCGCCACGTGGATCTGGTCCATATCCTCCGCCGCGCCTTTCCGCATAAGCGGCTCGCAGCCTACACGCACCACTCTGGCGGGAACGCCCACCGCCGTAGCGTAGTCCGGGACCTCGCTGAGGACCACGGCTCCCGCCGCTATCTTGGCATGGTCCCCCACCCGGAAGGGGCCCAGTATCTTGGCGCCGGAACCCACCAGCACGTTATTTCCCAGGGTGGGATGGCGCTTGCCCGTGTCCTTTCCGGTGCCCCCCAGAGTAACTCCCTGGTAGATGGTGCAGTTGTCCCCCATTTCCGTGGTCTCGCCGATGACCACCCCGCTGCCATGATCTATGAAGATGCCGCTGCCCAGACGGGCGCCGGGGTGGATCTCTATGCCGGTGAAAAACCGGGTGAGCTGGGAAATGAGCCGGGCGATGAAATATCTTTTGTGCTTATAGAAAAAGTGGGAGAGCCGGTAGCTTACCAGGGCGTGAAAGCCGGAGTAGAGGAAAATGACCTCAAAGTTGCTCCGGCAGGCCGGGTCCCGCTCCCGGACCGCTCTCATATCGTTTATGATCTTTCCCATATATCTGCTCTCTGCCTTTCTGCGTGCTATTCTGCGAACAGCGGTGTGGAAAGGTAACGCTCCCCCGTATCCGGCAGCAGGACCACTATGGTCTTGCCCCGGCTTTCGGGCCGCTCCCCTATCTGCAGGGCGGCCCGGAGGGCGGCCCCGGAGGTGATGCCGGCCAGTACGCCTTCCTGTCTCGCCAGGATCCGGCCGCTCTCGTAAGCGTCCTCATCCTCCACTGTTATGATCTCGTCTATGATGCTTATATCCATATTGGCCGGCACAAAGTTGGCGCCTATCCCCTGCAGTCCGTGGGGGCCGGCTCTGCCTTCCGAAAGGAGGGGCGAAGCCGCAGGCTCCACCGCCACGATCCGGACTTCCGGCTTCCGGCTCTTCAGATACCTTCCGGTCCCGGTGAGGGTGCCGCCGGTGCCTGCTCCGGCCACGAAGACGTCTACCGTCCCTTCCGTGTCTTCCCAGATCTCCGGCCCCGTGGCGGCCTCGTGGGCGGCGGGGTTGGCCGGGTTATCGAACTGCCCGGGAAGGAAGCTGCCCGGGATCTCCGCCGCCAGGGCCTCCGCCCTGTCCACGGCTCCCTGCATCCCCAGCGCTCCCGGCGTCAGCACGATCTCCGCTCCGTAAGCCGCCAGAAGGCGGCGGCGTTCCTGACTCATGGTCTCCGGCATGGTGAAGACGGCCCGGTATCCCCTGGCAGCGGCCAGGGCGGCCAGGGCCACCCCCGTATTGCCGCTGGTGGGCTCTATCAGCACGGCCCCCGGCTCCAGAAGCCCCCGGGCCTCTGCGTCGGCGATCATGGCCGCCGCCACCCGGTCCTTGGCGCTCCCGGCAGGATTGAAGGCTTCCAGCTTGGCCAGCAATCTGCATCGGAGCCCAAGGGAGCGTTCTATGCCGCAGAGCTCCAGCAACGGCGTTCTGCCGATCAGTTCTTCTATGTTCTTATAAATACGCATTTTGCTCTCCGTAGATTGTTACTTTTCACGGGG
>JAUNBO010000134.1:0-1195 GCA_030527065.1 Bacillota bacterium
AATTCTCTGGGACGAGGACAGACCGGCAAACCGCCCCCCTGGCGCCCGTGAAAAGTAACTAATTTTCCGTTAATTTTTCACGGAAAATGAAGTTCTTCTTGTGCGGCGGAAAAGCTTTTGATATAATACCCCCATTGAGATCAGGAGCGGACACATGGAACCCCGTGTCCGCTCCCATAATGATGAGGTGAAACATTTTGCAAATCGTCCTGTTACTTTTGAGTCTGGTCATCATTCTGGCCGGCGCCGAGATTTTTACCAACGGCGTGGAATGGCTGGGGAAAAAGCTGAAGCTTTCCGAAGGCGCCGTGGGCAGCATCCTGGCGGCCGTGGGAACGGCCCTGCCGGAAACCATGGTCCCCGTCATGGCCATCCTGTTCGGAACGGGGGAAGATGCGGAGCACATCGGCATCGGCGCCATTCTGGGGGCTCCCTTCATGCTCTCCACCCTGGCTATGGGGATCACCGGCATCGCAGCCATCGGTTTCAAATACAAGGGACGGCGCCGCACCCATATGCTCATAGACCCGGTGGTGGTGAAGCGGGACCTGGGCTTTTTCATCATCGTCTATACCGTGGCCATCCTGGCGGCCTTCTCGCCCAAAGGGGTACACTTCCTCTTTGTGATAGGGCTGGTGGCGGCATACATAGTATATGCGGTCCTCACCGTCCGCCACAACCGGGACACCGGCGGCGAGCACGAGAATCCGGCGCCTCTCCGCTTTTCGCCGAAAGCGGAGAACCCCAGTCTGCGAATGGTCCTGATACAGGTGCTGGCGGCCCTGGCCCTGATCATTCTGGGAGCGGACCTCTTTGTGGAAGAGATCCAGAACATCTCCACCGCCATGGGGATCCCGGCCTTTGTGCTTTCCATCATCATCGCTCCCATCGCTACGGAGCTGCCGGAGAAGTTCAACAGCATCATCTGGGTGAAGCATGGAAAGGACACTCTGGCCATGGGCAACATCACCGGAGCCATGGTGTTCCAGAGCTCCCTCATTCCGGCCCTGGGCATCGCCCTTACTTCCTGGACCCTTACGCCCCTGGCCATCCTGAACGCCTGCATCGCTCTCACCTCCTCGGTGATCCTCTTCTGCGTGCTGCACTTCGCCAAGAAGCTGCCGCCCTGGGTGCTGGTGTGTGTCATCTCATTTTACCTCTTCTTCCTGGTGGTGGTGCTTACGGGAAGAGTGTC
>JAUNBO010000134.1:1295-4901 GCA_030527065.1 Bacillota bacterium
CCGGCGGGCCGGCCTTTTCTGTCTCTTTAAGAGGGATTGGGATTGTGGAAGCTGGGGGGCTCGGCTTTTGTGCTTCCGAAGGCGTTGGCCGGGGAGGGGCCCGAAAGGTCGAAATAAAGACGGGAATCCTCGGTGACGCCAAAGCTTTTGTTGGAACCGCTGTCCTGGACCTTGTTGAAGGCCTCCCGGAAAAGGGCGTTGTGGGCCTCTTCCCGGTTCAGGAGAAAGTCGATGGTGTTCCGGACTTTCTTGTCTGCGATCTGGCGGTAGAGATACTCGTAAACCACCTTGGCCCGCTGCTCCGACGCAATGTTGGAGAGCAGGTCGGCACAGAGGTCCCCGGTGACCGTCACATAATCTCCTGTCCAGGAATACCCGGAGGAATTGATGAGGCCCGGGTTCAGGCCCAGGAGCACATGGGTCTGGATCTCACCGGACTTTACGGCCTGGGCGTCCACATCGTGGCCGTTGAGCAGATTGATGGTCTGGGCCACCATCTCCATATGGCTCAGCTCCTCTGCGGCAATGTCCATGAAGAGGTCCTTTATCTGCGGGTCCTTTATGCGGAAGCTCTGGGACATATACTGCATGGCCGCTTTGAGCTCGCCGTTGCCGCCTCCCAGCTGCTCCTGCATCAGCACCGCATACTGGGGATTGGGCTTTTCCACGCTGACCGGCTGTAATAACTGTTTTTCGTGTTTAAACATGGGGCATACTCCTTCCTGTATTTGTTCTCGCTTTCAGTATGCACCAAATCCGGAGGTTTATTCATGCCTTTGGTCAGTGGAGAGAGCGGCTTTGCCTCTCTCCACCGGCGCCCATTCTGCGGTTCGGGCCTCTCATCATGCGAGTTGCTTTTCACGGGGGCGTCCCCCGGGCACTCCTTGAATAGTAACTCATGTGATTCGCAAATGTCACAGCCTACAAATATCATGTTCCAAAATTATTTTATTTGTAGTATAATAAGCAATGCAGGAAAGAGCAAAACCCTCGGCAGACCGGACGCAGGCACTCTTGTCCGGCGCAGACAGTGAGACCGACTTCGGAGGTTTCCCCCGCAAAAACCGGGATGAGGTAGAAACAACATGGAAAAAATCTTTGAAAGCCACGGCAGCGACAGGTACGAGGAAACTCTTTTTTCCGAGGATTTCAAAGCCGCTCTGGAAAACAACCACTCCTTCATCTATATCATCGACCCGGAAAGCTTTGAGATCCTGTACTGCAACCGGGCCATCCGGGATCTGTTCCAAACGGACTATGTTGGCCGCATCTGCTACCGGGAATTTATGAACAACGAGGAAATCTGCGGCTTTTGCCCGGTGCAGGCGTTGATGGATACGGGGGAGGGAAAGCCGATAGAGGCGCTCCGTCCCGACGGGATATGGCTTTTGGTGCAGCCTTCCCCTTTGCATTGGAAGGGCCGCAACGCCATCGTGCTCACCTGCACGGACATCAGCCGGCAGAAGCATGCAGAGGAGGAGCTCCGTCTGCAGGGAGAGGAATACGCCGCCGTGGTGCGTCAAAGCGGAAAGTGCGTCATCCGTTATAACCTCCGTACCGATACCGCCCGCACTTCCTTTGATGCGGACCTGAACTTCGGCCAGGAGCATGAAATACCAGACTTCTCACAATGGCTTTTCTCCGGCCATATCATTGCGGAGGACAGCCTGGACGCCTGCCGCAGGCTCCTGGACAGGATGCATTCCGGCAAACCCGAGGGAAGCTGCAATCTGCGCATGTATCTGCCCCGGGAGGACTGCCGCTGGTACCAGGTGGATTACGTTTTGATCGTAGGCGCCGAAGAGAGCCCCGCCCGGGCCATCATCTCCTTTTTTGATACCACCGAGCATCAGGAAAAGGAGCTCGTCTATCAAAAATGGAAATCCAACCTGGCCTCCATGCTGGCGGAAAACACCATATATATGGAAATCAACCTGACAAAGGACCTGATAGAAAGAGAAGAAAACCTGGGTGAGGAGAATCAGGGGCGGACGGGACGCCGTCTCACGGACTTTGTGGAGTACGGCAAAACCCACATCACCTATGAAGAAGACCTGCCTCTTTTCATCAGCTTCTTCGACAGACAGCGGCTTCTGGACCTGTACGGCTCCGGCAGGACGGAGGACCAGGTAAAATACCGCGCTGTCATAGATGGCAGGCCCCAGTGGTTTTTTGTGGAGCTGCAGATGGTCCGGGACCCCTTTACCAATGACGTCAAGGCTTTTGTCGTCTATACGAATATAGACGACGCCCTGCGGGAGCGGGAGCGCCTGGCTTCGGCGGCGGAGAGGGATTCCATGACGGGGCTCTACAATCACGCCACGGCCCAGAAGCTCATCGAAAGCATCCTGGCCCAGGACAGCGGCGAACGCTGCGCCCTTTTGGTGGTGGATCTGGACGATCTGGGAAATATCAACAACACCCTGGGGCACCCGGAGGGGGACAAAGCGCTGCGGGCGGTGGCCGGGGCCATGAGCTCTCACTTCCGGGGGACGGACATTCTGGGGCGCATCGGCGGGGACGAATTCATCGCCCTGCTGCGGGATGTGCCCGGGGCGGCTACCCTGCGCAACGTCATCGCCTCTTTCATGAAGAAGGTTTCCGATGTCCGCATCGGGGCAGACGGCAGCCACGCCCTGCATTGCAGCGTCGGCGGAGTCTTCGGCTTTGCCGGCAAAGATGAGTTTGAGGAGCTGTACAGAAAGGCCGACCGGGCTCTCTATTATGTCAAGAGCGGCGGCAAAAACGACTTTGCCTTCTATATCCCGGAGATGGAAAATGAAAACTACAGCTATTCTCCCCATGCCGCCATCACCATGACCCGCACCGAGTGGTATGAGTCCAAAGAGTTCAAGAAGCTCCTGGAAGCCCTGGCCGAGTTCTTTCCTCTGGTCATCTCGGTGAATCTGACCCAAAACAGCTATTATATGATGGAGTACGCCCAGTACGCCACCCACAAGGCCCTGAACGCCGGGGTCTTTGACGAGCTGATAGAAGTGGGCGCCTCCACCTTCCACCCCGACGAACGGGGAAGCTTCCTGGACTGCTTCTCCCGCGGCAATCTGCTGCAGGCCCATGCCCGGGGGGAGACCATGGTGAGCCACGAGGGCCGCCAGTTGGGAGACGACGGGGCCTACCGCTGGATCCGCACCATAGTCCTCTTTGTCAATGACGAAAGCACCGACGACGTCTGCCAGATCACCCTGTCCCACATCATAAACGAGGAAAAGCAGCGGGAAATGGAAACCCTGCGGCTCCAAAAGATCCTGCAGTTCACGGTGACTTCCAGCTTTGAATACATCTGCCTGCTCCACACTCAAACGGGCCGCTACGAGCTGTACGCCAACGAAGGCAGCAACACCCACTCTGTGCCCCAGACCGGCGACTTCGATATCATCACCGCGGAGATACGGGACGCCCACGTGCTTCCCGAAGAGCGGGAGGAGTATTACAACAATGCCAGGCTGGGCACGGTGCTCCGGCGCATGGAAGAGACCGGTGGATCATACTCCTACCATTACCGGCTGACAGACGGGGAACGGGAGGCCGCCTTCTATTGGTACGAGCCCACCCGGGCCGAGCTGCTGATGACCGTCCGCAGGGTAT
>JAUNBO010000135.1 GCA_030527065.1 Bacillota bacterium
GAAAAAGGGGCGCAAGGCTGCGGAGGAAAGCAGGAAAGGAAAAGAGAATGATGAGAGGGAAGCGAGAAAGGGAAATGACGGCTTACGGAACGCGCACCGGGCTCAGGAAGATGGTGGCCTTTGTGCTGATCCTGTGCATGGCGCTGACGATGACGCCGGGCCTGGGATCGATGGGCCCGGCGGAGGCACATGCGACGGGGAGTTGGACGGTGACATACGACAGCAGCGTGTACGACCCGGACAATCTGTGGGTGGAGATCTATGCGCCGGCTGAGGCGGGAGGTCTGGTGATCAACTGGACCACGGAGGCAGGCATATTGATGGCCGATAAAAGCGCCGCCGAGCTGTTCCGGGAGGGACAAGACTACTATCTCGTGGTGCAGCAGCTGGAGAAGGCGGATTTTCGGAGCGAGTGTGTGCGTTACATGGCAGCCATGCAGGGGGCGGCTCTCCGTGAGGAGTGGGCGGAACTCCCCGATGGACCGCTGGATGATGAAGACGACAAAACGGATTTTACCGATGCAGAGGACTATGTGCAGGCAAAGGTGAGCGCGAGCGTAGCGCTCATGGACGATGCAGCGATAGAGGCTTTATTAAAAGGATATGCAGACAGTGGCCAACCCTGGCTGGACGGCTATACGCCGGGAGACCTGACGTCCAAGGTAAAGGCTTCGGCGCACAAGCTGACAGCCGCGGAAAAGAGCGGCGGCTTCGCGATCAGCAATACTTATCTGGACGCCTGCTACCCGGTGACGGTCACCAACCCGGCGGTCAGCTTTGAAACCGTTGACAGAACGGCAATGGAGGTGGCCGACGGCGGGAATTATATCTTTTTCAACGACGGAGACACATGCATTCCGACGCTGATCGACTGGACGCAAAAGAACCCGGAGGAGACGGAAGATGCTTCCTGGGCCGGGGACGATACGACAGAAACCAACGAGGCCACAACGGGGAAAATGCTGCCGGGTTACCAGTACATGCTTCCGGCCGGCTCCTACACGGTCGCCTATGCGGATGGCAGCAGCAATCTCAGCCAGGCCTGCCTCGATTGGGAAACGATAACGGTAGGTGCAAACGGCGGGAGTTGTGATTTCAGCGGCGACAGGAGCTATGTCACCGTGTCCGTCACGGTCTCGGCGGTGCTGGGCAGCGATAAGCTCGGAATCGTCATGCTTTCCATGCCCCTGGGCGGTGCGGGAGGCGTGAGTGCGAATCTGCTGAAGGGCAGTTCCCTCCTCGGAACGCCGGAGCTGCGAACGGCAAAGATAAAGCCCGGCAATTACGAGTTCCTGGGGATCGGCGTCGTGGAAATGGACTATGTCATGGATGGGGTGCAGATTTCCGATGCGGATCAGAGCAGCTCATTGTCCTATTTCCTGCGGGATCACAATGCGAATCTGACTTCCGGGAAGAGCTATGCGATCGGCAACGTCAACAGCACGGAATGGACGGCGGCGCTGGAATTTTCCGACGCCAGCGGCAACTCCGGGCCCTTTGCTCCGGGGACGCCGGTATACGGAAATCTGTGTCTGAAGGATGAGGCAGGGCTGGAGCTCCTTGCGGTGAGCGGGTATGCCGCAACCCTCAGCCAGCAGGCTGAGGGCACAGGCTCCATTGCCATGCTGCGGACCCAGGCGGCCTATGCAGACGGGACCATGATCACGGCCGGAAGCGATGGTGTGTTCGGCACGCGCTTTCCCGTGACGGCGCCGGCGGAAAGCAAAACAGTGAATGCTACGGCTGCGGCAATCCTGACCGTGGACGGTGTGGAAAAAGTCAATCTGAGCAGGAGCGCAGCGGGGACGCTGCCGGTGACGGCGGCCCAGGACAGCACGCCGCCTGCCGTGCCCGCCGGCTTTTCCGGCAGTGTCAGCGGCACGGCCATCGAGTTTTCATGGACAGAGGTAACGGACGCCGATCTGGAGGGATATCGGATATACAGGACGGATTCGACCGGCGCGACGCAGGGAACGGCGCTGCGCACGATAGCGGCCACGGCGGAAAGCCAGGTCACCACGGCCTCTGTGACGGTGGACAGCGCTGCCTGGGGAGCCGGGCCCTGGTACTTTGCGGCCTCCGCCTATGACGGAAGCGGGAATGAATCGGCAGGGAGCAGCCTTGCCACCGTGCAGGACCCGGCCAGCCTCTTCTTCGGAACGGGCGCAGCGACCCCCAAGACCGGCGGTCTGGCAAACGGCGTCTATACGCTTACGGCGGAGAATGCCGGTGCGTTTACGGCGAGCTTTACGGCGGACAGCGGCATAGCCGAAGTCGATCTGGCCACGTCCATGTCCGCAGTGCTGCATTATACGGATATCACGGGGACGGCCCTTACGACGGCGGTCTCCCTGACGAAGTCGGAGCGCGTTTACAGCGCCGATTTCTCCATTGCGCCGGAGATGGCGTCTCTGGGAACGGTGGTCTTCCTCTATGACGACGCTGCCGGAACTGCGCGGGAAGCGGGAAGCGCCTCGCTGAACTGCGATATCCGCGCCAACATCACCGTCTCGGTTCCTGCTGCGGCGGAGTATGGGCTGTCGGGGAGCTTCGACAAAGCGAGGCTGACGGCAGGGGACGACGCCGTCACCGAGCTGACAACAAAGACGGGCAACACCTTCAGCGGCCAGTATCTGCGCAAGGATTACCCGGGTGCGTCGCTGAGCTTTCTTGCCGGAGAAGAGGTCTTCACACCGACAGGCGAACAGGCGGGATACAGGACGGGAGACGATTTTGCGGTCCCGGCGGCGGATATGCCGGAAAAGATCCGGCTGGATGTAAGCTATGCTCCGGAAACGTGCAGAGTCAATGTTTTCGTGGACTTTATCGACAATACCGGTGGGAAGACCACCGTCAATTTCGCGCGGATAGCCAGCGGAGCGGCGCTGTATGTGGAAAAACCGGCCGGGGCACAGAACGTGGAGAAAATACAGGTGCGCATGACGCCGGTGCACTCTGAGATGGAGGCCTCAGGTTCGGCGGCGCTGTTCACCGAAGGAGAGGCTTATAAAAAAGGTGCGGTCTATACAGCCGCCGCCCGTCTGCATGCGAAGGGCCTTTCAAAGTACATGTATCTGGACGTCTTCTGCGGAGAAAACGGAGATCAGCTGCCGAAGGCCAATCTGCAGCTGACCTTTACCGATGGCAGCGAAAGTGTCACGGGGGTCTGGCATTATCTGACCGGCCAGGTGGACACCTCGGCCCTGACGCCGGGGGACGTCTATACCGTAAGCTATATAAACGGGGATAACGCCTTCGCCGGCAGCGCCCCGGTGACGGTTCCGGCCAGCGTGCCGGAAACCCGCGAGGCGCAGGGAAGCGTTCCGGTACTGAAGCTCTATGACAAAATATCCGTCAATCTGACAGTCGGGTCCAGGATGTCTGAGGAGGACTGGGAAGCGGAAAAGCGGGGCAACAGCCTGGTAAAGCAGGAGATCACGCCGGATGTGGAAGTCTTTTACCGGAGCATGGCCGGCGCATGGGAGTGCCTCCCGGGCAGCGGCGCCGCCACCCTCACATACGGCGCCGGGGAGGGGCTCGAGGATTTCGATTGTATCCTCAAGTTTTCCGGGGAGCCCGTCCTGCGCAAGGATGTGGATCTTGATGCCGGGCTGAGGATCGAGTTCGGGGAAAATGCCCAGTTGTATCAGCCTATGGGAAGCGGATTGCAGCTGCCCGTCGCCTACCGGACGGCGAAGCTGGCGGCGGGACAGTCCCTGGAGACCAAAAATCCGGCCGGCGCCTTGACGGTAAACTTGCGAGAGACCAGGACGCTTTCCGGCGGAGGCACATACGGAACGTCCTATTTTGACGCAGCCCAGGCGCTGACATGGGCGTTTTCCGGAACGATAGGGAATCTGGACATCGGAGGCCTGCCTGCAGCCGAAGTGACGGCAAACAGGAGCGTGGGCGCAGCCCAGGCATATTTCCTTTTCAAAAGCACGGACGGAACCCTCATAAAGCGGTACTGCGAAGCCTTCAGCGCAGCGGTTTCAGGCGGGCAGCAGCGCTTTGCCTTCGCCGATCTGCCGTATGGGACCTATGATATTCTCTTTTATCTGGGAGAAGGGCCCCGGGGGCAGCAGCTGGAGGAGCAGTTCCTGCAGGATTCAGGCTGCGGCATTCCCTCTGACGTTTCGGCGCAGATCGTGTCCGGCGTGTCGATCACCGCAGATGATTCCACCGTTTCTCTTTATACGCCGGCAGCGGCAGTGGATTTGCAGAGCAGCGGGATCCAGGGCGTCACCGTGACGCCGGACAAGGGGACTGTCCTCGCAGGAGATCTGCTGACCTATACGGTGCGCTTCACCTGCGTATCGGGTTCTGCGCTGCCGGACGCCCAGCGGCAGATCAGCGTTGAGGGTGCGTCCGGATTGAACCTGGAGGGCGGGAGCGTCAGCATCAGGGACGAGGCGGGCAACGCCGTTCCGGCTGCGCTCACAGAGAATGGCGGCGCTTACAGCCTGACCGTTCCGGCGAACAGCAGTACGCTGACCGGCGTGGTGCTCATCAGCGGCGAGGTAGGCGCCGGAACAGAGGCGAAGCTGACGGCAACAGTCGGTTCCGAACGGTATTACGGCGTTTCCCAGATCACAGCCTTCAGTCATAACCTGTCTACAAAGACGGCGAAGAAGACCATCGCCGTCAGCGGGCGGGGAACGGCCAATGGGACAGTCAAGGCCGTCATCACCTCTCTGGCCGATGCATCCAATACGACGACCCAGACCTTTACCGCCTCGATGTACGGCTACTGGGATACGGAGCTGACCCTCCCGGTGACGGTCCGGGAAGGCACGGAGC
>JAUNBO010000136.1 GCA_030527065.1 Bacillota bacterium
TTATTTCATGGAGACCAGAACGTCTCCGGTGTTCACGGAAGCGCCTTTTCCCACATAGACCTTATCCACAACGCCGCCGTTGAGGGTCTGGATCTCGTTTTCCATCTTCATGGCTTCCAGGATCAGCAGGGTAGCGCCGGCAGGGACCGTATCCCCTTCCTTTACCTTGACGTCCAGCACGGTGCCGGGCATGGGGGCGGTGATGGTATCTGCGCCGCCTGCCGGGGCCGCTGCGGGAGCGGGGGCGGGGGCTGCCTTGGGGGCAGGAGCCGGAGCCGGGGCCGGAGCCGCCGGAGCGGGAGCAGGGGCTGCCTGGGGGGCGGGAGCGGCGGGGGCTGCAGCGCCTCCCACTTCTTCCACTTCTACTTCATAAGCCACACCATTGACTACGATATTATATTTCTTCATTCCTCTGTTCTCCTTTATTTTATATATGATTTCTTTTTGATTACTGCTCCGGAGGCCGGGCTATACCTGTCTGCTTTCCATGCAGTCGCCGCTGCCGGCGATGCTCCAGGTGGTCCGGTCGCCCTTTATGCGGTTGATCCGCCGGACGATCAGGTTATTCACATAAGCGGGCCCTTCGCTGGCCGCAATGGCCGCCGCAATGACCGCCGCCAGATTGGGGTCCTCCGCCGGTTCCTGCACCGCCGGGGCCGGGGCCGGAGCGGCTGCAGCCGCCGCGGGAGCCGCAGCAACAGCAGGAGCCGCAGCCTTGGCTGCCTTTCTGCCGTCCGCCGCCCGAAGGCATTTGGTCATTATGGCAATGAATCCCCACAGGAGCAGCAGCACCACAAAGGTGATGCCCATGCCCATCAGCGTGGTGACCAAAGCTCCGGCAGTCTTTTCGCCGGCGTCCATCATTTCAAACAGCTGCGGATCCGCAAACCGTTCCATCAAGCTCAGTTCTTGCATACCGTTCACCTCTTCCTGCTTACAGCGGAATGTTGCCGTGCTTCTTGGCAGGCAGGGACAGCCGCTTGGAAGCCAGCATATCGAAAGCGCTTATGATGCGCTGCCGCGCCGTTGCAGGCTCGATGATATCGTCTACGTAGCCCATTTCCGCCGCCCGGTAGGGGTTGGAGAATTTTTCTTCGTATTCGGCTATCTTTTCCTGTTTCTTGGCCACGGGATCCTCCGCCGCCTTGATGTCCTTCCGGAACACGATGTTGGCCGCGCCCTCGGCGCCCATCACCGCTACCTGAGCGCTGGGCCAGGCCAGAACCACGTCTCCGCCCAGCTCTTTGTTGCACATGCCGATGTATGCGCCGCCGTAGGCTTTCCGAAGGATCATGGTCACCTTGGGGACGGTGGCTTCGCAGTAGGCGTAGAGGATCTTTGCGCCGTGGCGGATGATGCCGCCGTGCTCCTGGCCGGCGCCGGGAAGGAAGCCGGGGACGTCTTCCAGAGTCAGTACCGGGGTGTTGAAGGCGTCGCAGCGGCGGATGAAGCGGGCCGCCTTATCCGAGGCATTGATGTCCAGGCAGCCGGCGCTGAACTTGGGCTGGTTGGCTATGACGCCCACCACCTGGCCGTCCAGCCGGATGTAGCAGGTGACGATGTTCTTGGCGTAATGTGTCATGACGTCGTAGATCTCGCCGTTGTCCGCCAGGCCCCGGATGATATCGTACATATCGTAAGCCTTGTTGGGATTGTCCGGAATGATGGTGTTGAATTCGGGGATGAGCCGGTTGGGGTCGTCTGTGGAGACCACAGCCGGAGGGGTTTCCATATTATTGGAAGGCATATACCGCAGCAGCTCCCGGACCTTGCTCAGGGTGTCTGCATCGTCCTTGCCCATGAAGTGGGCTACGCCGCTGATGGAGTTGTGGGCCATGGCGCCGCCCAGGGCTTCCTGGGAAATGTCCTCTCCGGTGACGGTCTTTATGACCTCGGGACCGGTGATGAACATGTGGCTGGTCTGGTCCACCATGAATATATAGTCCATAATGGCAGGAGAATATACCGCACCGCCGGCGCAGGGTCCCATGATGACTGCGATCTGCGGGATGACGCCGGAAGAGATGGTGTTGTTGTGGAAGATCTTTGCGAATCCGCTGAGGGAATTGACGCCTTCCTGGATACGGGCGCCGCCGCTGTCCTGCATGCCGACGATGGGCGCTCCCATTTGCAGCGCCATCTTCTGCACCTTTACGATCTTCTCCGCATGATATTCGCCCAGAGAACCGCCCAGCACCGTAAAGTCCTGCGCAAAGGCAAATACCAGCCTTCCTTCCACCATGCCGTAGCCGGTGACCACGCCGTCGCCGGGGGCCTTTACGTTGGGCATATCGAAATTATTGCAGCGATGAGACACGAATACATCAATTTCAACAAAACTGCCCTGGTCGAACAACAGCTCGATCCGCTCCCTTGCCGTCAGCTTGCCCTTTGCATGCTGATCGTCGATCTTCTTTTGTCCCCCGCCCAAAGCGATGGCCGCTTTTCTTTCACGGAGATCTTCCAGTTTGTTCATACCCTAAATCCTCCTAAATCCAATATCTATAAGCCTCCACTTGGTGTCACAATAAATATGCCCTTTGAGAGCGATACAGTGTTAATATACAACACCACCATTACATTTTCAAGAATTTTATTCTTGTATACATTATTCTTGATTGGGAAAAGGCCGGGGCAAAAGGAGCGCCGGGAACCCGTCCTCAGCTTCTATTTCCGCGTTTCCTCTTCTTCGGTATCCTCGTATTCCCCGTCGTCCTCTTCGTATTCCCCTTCTTCGTATTCTTCCCCGTCGTACTCTTCCTCTTCTTCCTCGGCTTCCTTCAGGGTCTGCGCCGCCTCCTCGGCGTGCTTCTCCTTCCGCATCTGCTCCGAACTTTCCAGGTCCGCCGCCAGCTGCGCCGGGGTCTTTTCCCCGTTGAACAGAGCCTCAAACTGCTCTCCGTCCAGGGTCTCCAGCTCCAGCAGCGCTTCCGCCACCTGGTGAAGCTTATCGATATTCTCGCTGAGCAGCTTCTCCGCTTTCTGGAAAGCCCCTTCCACGATGGCCCGGATCTCTTCGTCGATCTCTGAGGCCACTTCCTCGGAATAATTCCTCCGGGTGGAGAAATCCTTCCCTAAAAAGACCTCGTCGGCCTCTCCGTAATTGACGGGACCCAGGCGCTCGCTCATGCCGTATTTGGTGACCATGGCCCTGGCGATCTCCGTGGCCCGCTCCAGATCGTTGCTGGCTCCGGTGCTGATATCGTGGAGGGTGAGCTTCTCCGCCACCCTGCCGCCCAGCAGATGGATGATCTGCTCCTCCATGGTGGTCCTGGTCTCGTAATACCGGTCCTTTTCCGGCAGGATCATGGTGAAGCCGCCGGCCCTGCCTCTGGGTATGATGGTGATCTGGTGGACCGGGTCCGTGTTGGGCAGAAGCTTGGCCACCACCGCATGGCCCGCCTCGTGATAAGCCGTAAGCTTTCGTTCCTCGGGGCTGATGACCCGGCTCTTTTTCTCCGGCCCGGCGATGACCTTGGTGATGGCTTCCTCTATTTCTTCCATATATATCTTCTTGCCGTTGCGGCGGGCCGTCAGCAGGGCGGCCTCGTTGAGCATGTTCTCAATGTCCGCAGGGGTGAAGCCCGGCGTCCGCCGCGCCAGGACCTTGGCGTCCACGCTTTCGTCCAGAGGCTTGTTTTTGGAATGGACCCGGAAGATGGCCTCCCTGCCCTTTATGTCCGGAACGCCTATGACCACCTGTCTGTCGAAGCGGCCAGGCCGCAGCAGCGCCGGGTCCAGGATGTCCGGGCGGTTGGTGGCCGCCAGGATGATGATGCCCTCGTTGATGCCGAAGCCGTCCATCTCCACCAGAAGCTGGTTCAGGGTCTGCTCTCTTTCGTCGTGGCCGCCTCCCAGCCCGGCGCCCCGCCGCCGTCCCACGGCGTCTATCTCGTCTATAAAGATTATGCAGGGCGAATTCTTTTTAGCCTGCTCAAACAGATCTCTTACCCGGGAGGCGCCTACGCCCACGAACATTTCCACAAAATCCGAGCCGCTGATGCTGAAGAAGGGCACTCCCGCTTCTCCCGCCGTGGCTTTGGAAAGGTAGGTCTTGCCCGTGCCCGGAGGCCCCACCAGCAAAATGCCCTTGGGGATGCGGGCCCCCAGAGCCACATATTTTTTAGGATACTTCAGGAAGTCCACCACTTCCGCCAGCTCTTCCTTTTCTTCGTCCAGGCCCGCCACCTCCGCAAAGGTGACCTTGTGGGCGTCGTCCTCCTTGTGGAGCTTGGCCCTGCTTTTCCCAAAGGCCATGACGCCCTTGCCCCCGCCCTGGCTCTGCTGCATGAACACATACCAGAAAAGGATGAAGATGAGTATCATCACGATGGTGGGAAGCAGGGAAATGATCCAGGACGATGAAGAAGGCTTCTCGCTGGTCACCGTCAGGGTCCCCGCTTCTATCTGGGGGAAGACATACCTTTCGCTGATCAGTTCCAACTCGATGTAAGAAGGCGCCCAGGCGGAAATCACCCGCCCGTCTTCCAACGTTCCCTCCATGGTGGTGTCCACTATGGTCAGCTCCGTTATGTCCCCCGCCTGGAGATAGGAGACAAACTCGGAAAACTCCACCGGCGTGACGGTCTGGGTCCTGGAGCCCTGGTACAGCCAGGCCATTCCCAGGACCAGAATGAAAATGATCAGATATATCCCGATGCTCTTTACAACTCTGTTCAAAAATCAGTTTCCTCCTGTGAAAAATCAGCTTTATTATTTTATCACATGCTATATGAGAATACAAGGAAGAAACATGGTTTTTGTGTGTTCGGCCTGTGACAGT
>JAUNBO010000137.1 GCA_030527065.1 Bacillota bacterium
GGGCCTGTCGGGGCGGGCATCCATTCGACGATCAGGCCCGGGGGGCAGGACCCCGCCCGGGTTATTTTTTAGCGCAGGGAGAAGGAGCCAATGGGGCAGGTAAAGGTAAAGGAAGTGAATCTGGAGCGGGGCCGCCCCACCGTGGAAGCGGCGGTGCGGGAAATGGTGAACCAGCTGGGGACCTGCAAGGGCCAGGGCTACAAAGGAGTGATCCTCATTCACGGCTACGGCTCCTCCGGCGTGGGAGGCGGCATCCGTCCTGCCGTAAGGGCCAAGCTGAAAGAGAGAAGCCTGGCGGGCCTGGTGCGAAGCTTCTGCGGCGGAGAAGAATGGACAGAGCGCCGGGGCCAGATGATAGAGCTGTGCGGACAGCTCCGGGACTTTGAAAGCCGGGTGAAGGGGAACCCCGGCGTCACGGTGGTGCTGCTGAAATAGCCGGAAGATAAAAGGTTACCATTCATAGGGCGCCAGGGGAACGGTCCGGCGGGCCGCCCCCGTGAAAAGCAACGATAAAAGGGAGCGGTATGAGAAAGAAGACTTACGGGAGCCCGGGAGGAAAGGGGCGGATATGGGAGCTGGATTTTATCCGGGGCGTCTGCATTTTGCTGATGGTGCTGGACCATATCCTCTATGACCTGGCCTATGTGTTCTGGGGGTCCTGGTTTCCCGGCGGAGAAGGCGAAGGCCTTTGGTACAGCCTGTGCCTGTTTGCCCGGGAGTTCTATTTCCCCTGGACCCTCCGGACCCTGGTCCGCTATCTTGTGGTCTTTTTGTTCCTGTTCATCTGCGGCATCAGCTGCTCCCTCAGCCGCTCCAACCTGAAGCGGGGACTGCGCCTGGCCGCAGTGGCCCTGCTGCTGACCCTGGCCACCTGGGGCATGGACCGCTTCCTGGGCCAGGAGGACGTTTTCATTATCCGCTGGGGTGTCCTCCACATGCTGGCGGCCTCCATCCTGCTCTATTGCCTTCTGGGACGTCTGGGCCCCCGTTTTCTTACAGTTTTGGGCCTTCTGGCGGCGGCGGCAGGCATATGGACCATGTTCCATGCCCTGGAGGTGTCTGCGGACTGGCCGGACTACTTCCTTTACAGCACCGGCCGCATATACTCTGCGGATTATTTCCCCCTGCTGCCCTGGGCCGGCTTCTTCCTGCTGGGCACCGTTTTCGGCAGGCGGTTCTACAAGAGCAAGAAGAGTCTGCTGCCGGGAGTGGCATACGGCGGCATCCTGAGACCGGCCCTCTTCGCCGGCCGTTACGCCCTCTGGTTCTATCTGCTGCACCAGCCTCTGGTTTTCATCTTTCTTACGGCGGCGGGCGTCTTTGTCACCGGGGAGCTGCCTTATTGAAGCCTGAAAAAAGGAAGCCGTACATAAAACCCCTTTTCCTGAAATAGAAATAGGTAAGAAAAGGAAGGGGGTTTTTTTATGGGGAGGAGACGGAACCTTACGCTGTGCGGCCTTCTGGTCCTGTGCCTGCTGGCGGCGCCGGGGGCGGCCTTCGGAGAGACCGCAACGGGGCCGGCGATCTCAGGGCCGGAGCAGGAGGCAGATATGCCGGATCTGGCGGTGGCCGCAAAAGGGGCGGTGCTGCTGGATGCGGGAAGCGGAACGGTGCTCTATGAGCAGAATGCCTATGAAGAGCTGCCTCCGGCCAGCATCACCAAGATCATGACCATGCTCCTGGTGCTGGAGGCGGAGGATGCGGGGAAGATCACCCTGGAAGATCCGGTGACCATCAGCGAGCGGGCCGCCGGCATGGGGGGCAGCCAGATGTACATGGAGCCCGGGGAGACCCATACCATAGACGAGCTGCTGATGGGGATGGCCATGGCCAGCGCCAACGACGCCTGTGTGGCCGTGGCGGAATATGTGGGGGGCACGGAAGAGATCTTTGTGGAGATGATGAACAGCCGGGCCGCAGAGCTGGGCATGGAGCATACCCATTTTGTCAACACCAACGGGCTGCCTGCGGCGGACCATTACAGCTGCGCCTGCGACATTGCCGTCATGTCCCGGGAGCTTTTAAAACATGAGGAGATAGCCGGGCATCTCACCACCTGGATGGCGGAGTTGAACGTAGGCCTGCCGGGAAAGGAAACCAGCTTCGGCCTTACAAACACAAACCGCCTCATCAAGCGCTATTCCGGGGCCACCGGCGTCAAGACCGGCTTCACTCAGGACGCCGGCTACTGCCTCTCCGGCTCCGCTGCCAAGGGAGACCTTTCCCTCATTGCCGTGGTGCTGGGCTGCGAGAGCACGGAGATCCGCTGGACGGAGACCATGCGGCTTCTGGATTACGGCTTTGCCACCTATGCGGGAGTGTCCGTGGCGGAGGCGGGAGACCTGCTGGGGACGGTGGCGGTGGAGAAATCCGACCCGGACCAGATCACAGTGGCCGTGGAAGAGGAGGTGAAGGTCCTGGTAAAAAAGGGCGAGGAGAACAGCGTCACCTGGGAAGCCCGCTTCTTTGACGGCCTGCAGGCGCCTCTGGCGGAAGGGGAGCCGGTGGGAGAACTGGTGTTGTTTCAAAACGGAGAGGAGACGGAGCGCCGGCAGCTGGTGGCGGCAGAGGCTGCGGAGAGGGCGGGCCTTCCCGAACTTTACCGGCGGCTGCTGCATACGCTGGTATGACGCATATGCGGAAAAAAAGCCCCGGTCCCGGCGGCAAGCCGGAGCGGGGCGGGAAAGAAGGATGGTCATGAAGGATTACGCCATTGTTTTTTCCTCATTCTACAAGGCGGCCTATGCCAGAGACCTTTTGCAGGCCCAGCGGATCTGGCCCTCTATGGGAAAAATACCCGCAAGCATGATGAAAAGCTGCGGGTATGCTTTGTATCTGGAAGAGCCCTCTATGGAGGCCGCTCTGGAAATACTGAAGCGGAAAGACGTCTCCTGGAAAGAAGTGCTCTCTATTTCAAATTCCCGGGGTTGAGGCATTCCAGCTCAGGCAGGACGAAAAGGCCGTCCTTGCGAATGAGGACATCGTCAAAATAGATCTCTCCTCCGCCGTACTCCGGGGTCTGGATCAACACCAGATCCCAGTGGACGGCGGATTTATTTCCGTTGAATGCATCCTCATAGGCGTTGCCGGGAGTCAGATGGATGCTGCCGGCGATCTTTTCATCGAAGAGGGTGTCCTTCATGGGCTTGGTGATGAAGGGGTTCACCCCGATGGCAAATTCCCCGAAATAGCGGGCGCCCTCGTCCGTATCCAGCAGCTCGTTGATCCTCTTGTCGTCGTTGGAGGAGGCCTTTACTATCTTCCCGTCCTTCACTTCAAAGACCACGTTTTCAAAGGTGAAGCCTTCTTCCTCGGAGGGGGTGTTATAGGAGATCTTCCCGTTCATGGATTCCCGCACCGGGGCGGTGTAGATCTCTCCGTCCGGGATGTTCATCTTTCCGTCGCACTTGATGACGGGAATGTCCTTTATGGAGAAGCTCAGGTCTGTGTCCGGCCCGGTCAGGCGCACTCTGTCCGTCTTTTCCATAAGGCCCTTTAATGAGTCCATGGCCCGGGACATCTTGCTGTAGTCCATGGTGCAGACGTTGAAATAGAAATCCTCAAAGGCTTCCAGGCTGGTGCCTGCCAGCTGGGCCATGGCGTTGTTGGGATAGCGGAGCACCACCCATTTGGTGTGGTTGATGCGGTAATCCAGCACGGGCCGCAGGCTTTTGTTGTAGAGGGATTGTTTGGCGCCGGGCACGTCGGACTGCTCCGAGCTGTTGTCGGAGGCCCGCACGGCGATGTAGGCGTCCATGCCCTTCATCTGGGCCAGCTGGTAGTCGTTCATGAACTTCATCTGTTCTTCGCTGCAGCCCAGCATGATTTCCCGGAGAATGGAGGCGTCTCTCACCTCGGGGTAGGGGTATGCGCCGGCGGCGTAGACCTCCTTGATGATCTGCCGGGCAAGGGGAAGGGCGCTTTGCCCCATGTAGGAGACCAGCACCTTTTCTCCCTTCTGGACCCTGCAGGAATAATTCACCAAAAGTTTGGCCAGCTTAACGATTCTTTCATCCATATTATAGTTTCCTCCTGTTTTTTGCGGCGGCTCCGGCGGGACCGGGGGCCGCTCTGCTCTTAGTATGTCCCTTTTTCGGAAAGCCGGCTCTTCGGAACGGAAAGTTCTGCCGGCGGTTTCTTCCGGATAATTGTAACACAACAAAAAGGCCGTGTCACTATCTTCCGGCAAGGACGGCACGACCGGACGAGGGCAGTCCGGCAAACCGCCCTCTGGCGCCCTATGGACAGTAACTATTGTTTCAATGTGATGGGGACGAAAGTGCGGATGGGGCGGAGCAATATCAGGAATCTTCTTTCCGCATCAGGAAATGGGCGGCGATCTCATAGACCGCTTTCTGGTCGTTGGCGTTGAGCACTTTCAGGCAGGACATGGTCTTGTCGATGAGGGGGTCCTCCTGCACGTTGGCAGGAGAGTCGAAGCAGAAGAAATCTCCGGGGCTTACATTCAGGGCCAGAATGATCTTGTTCAGGGTATCGATGGTGAAATTGCGCTCTATGCGTTCGATCTTGCCTAAATGCGAGGGATTCAGGCCTGAAAGCAGCGCCAGCTCTTCAATGCTGTAGCCCTTGGCTTGCCTCAGACTCCGGATCCTGGCGCCGATCATTTGACGTATGTTTTCCATAGGGAGCTCTCTCCTCTTGCGGCCTGTGCTCAGTATATGCAGCGAAAATAAATGCTGAACGGGATCCCTTTTACAGAACGGGTACCCTGTAAAAAGGGTACTCTTTTTAACGCAAAACCGCAAAGGCATATAAG
>JAUNBO010000138.1 GCA_030527065.1 Bacillota bacterium
GCATAGGCCTGGCTCTCCGCCTCTTCCGCCGCATTGAGCCGCCGCATGATGAAGAGCTTGATGATGGTGGCGGTGGGGACGGCCAGGATCATGCCCAGGATGCCCCAGAAATGGCCGCCGAAGACCACGGCCACCAGGACCAGCAGCGGATGGAGGCCCGTGCTGGTGCCCACCACCTTGGGATAGATGATGTTGCCGTCTATGGCCTGGAGCACCGCCAGCACTGCCACGGCTCCCAGAGCCTGCCAGATGCCGCCGGTGAGGATGCCGATGATGAAGGCGGGGATCATGCCTAAAATGGGGCCGAAATAGGGAATGATGTTGGCGATGCCGGCGAAGCAGCCGATGAACACGGCGAAATCCATGCCGATGAGGGTGAGGCCCGTGGAGGCCAGGATGGCCACGATGAGGGCGTCCAGAAGCTGCCCCCGGATGAACAGGGACAGGGCGGTGTTGATGTCGTGGAGCCCGTCGTTGATCCTGGCAGCGGTTTTCATGGGGACAAAGGTGTGCATGAGCTTCCGCCACAGGCGAAGGAAGTTTTCCTTGTCCGCCAGCAGGTAGACGGAAACGATGGCCCCCAGAGCCACGTTCAGCAGGCCGCCGCCCAGAGAGGCCAGCCAGGCGATGATGGCCTCGGCGCTGAAATGGTCGCTGATCCAGGTCACCACATCGTTGATGACCTCCTGATAACGATCCTTCAAGCCGCTGTTGGCCAGCCGGTCTGTCAGGTCCCGGAAGGTGTCTTCGTATTGCAGGAAGTAGTTGTTGACGGCCTCCACCATGTTGCCTATGCTGTCGAAAATCAGCTGCCCCACGATGAGGACGGCGAAGGCGTAGATGATGAGGGCGATGACGATGATTACCAGCAGAAAGGTGATGAGGACGCTGATGGCCCGCCGTCTTTTCAGCTTCTTTTCCCGTTTGACCGGGTCCTTTATTTTTTTGCGCAGAAATACCCGGGACATGAACTTATCGTAGATGTTTTCCACCACCGGGTTCAGCAGGTAAGCGATGATGAGGCCCAGGATGAGAGGGGAAAGGGCGTTGAGGATCTGCCCCACAAAGCGGGCCACGTCGCTGACGATTTTCCCAAAGTCCCGGATCAGGAAAAACATGATGCAAAGCAGCGTGGCGGTGAACACCACGTAGAAGCATACCCTCATGCTTTTTTTATCGGAAAAGAACTCTTTTAAACGCGACATGCTTGCAACTCCCTTTCGATATGTAGTATTATATACCCATATACCCTCATTAAGCAATTTAAATATTTCTTAAGACGGTGAAACGGAAAAAGAAAAATCGGAATATAAAAAGGAGAGTGTGAGATGAGCAAAAAGCAAATGAAGACCATGGACGGAAACACGGCGGCGGCGTACGTGTCCTACGCATTTACGGATGTGGCGGCCATTTACCCCATCACCCCTTCCTCCCCCATGGCGGAATCGGTGGACGAATGGTCTGCCTACGGGCAGAAGAACATTTTCGGCCAGCAGGTGAAGGTCTGCGAAATGCAGTCGGAAGCCGGCGCTGCCGGAGCGGTCCACGGTTCTTTGGCGGCGGGGGCCCTTACCACCACCTACACGGCGTCCCAGGGCCTGCTGCTGATGATCCCCAACATGTATAAAATAGCAGGGGAGCTGCTGCCCGGCGTGTTCCACGTCACCGCCCGGACTTTGGCGGCTCATGCCCTTTGTATTTTCGGCGACCATTCGGACGTAATGGCCACCCGGCAGACGGGCTTCGCCCTCCTGGCCTCCGGCTCCGTCCAGGAAGCCATGGACCTGGGCGGCATCGCCCATCTGGCGGCCATCAAGGGGAAGGTCCCTTTCCTGCATTTCTTTGACGGCTTCCGCACTTCCCACGAGGTCCAGAAGATAGAGACCATAGATTATGAAGTATTCAAAGAGCTGGTGGATATGGATGCGGTGAAGGAGTTCAGGAACAAGGCCCTGAATCCGGAGCACCCCGTGGTCCGGGGAACGGCTCAGAACCCGGACATCTTCTTCCAGGCCAGGGAGGCCTGCAACAAGTACTATGAAGCCCTGCCCGCCATAGTGGCCGAGTATATGGCCGCCATCAGCCGGGCCACGGGCCGGGAATACCACCTCTTCGATTATGTGGGCGCTCCCGATGCGGAGGAAGTGGTGGTGGCCATGGGCTCCGTCTGCGAGACCATAGAGGAGACCCTGCCTTACCTTCTGGCCCAGGGCAGGAAGGTGGGTCTGATCAAGGTGAGGCTCTATCGTCCCTTCGCACCTGACTATCTGAAGGCTGTCATGCCCAAAACCGTGAAGAAGATCGCCGTGCTGGACCGGACCAAGGAGCCCGGCGCCCTGGGCGATCCCCTGTACATGGATGTGAAGACCATGTATTATAATGAAGAAAAAGCGCCGGAGATCTACGGCGGCCGCTACGGACTGGGCTCCAAGGACACCACTCCCGGCCAGATCGTGGCTGTGTACGACAACCTGGCCCAGACCGGCCCCAAAGACCAGTTCACCATCGGCATCGTGGACGATGTCACTCACAGCTCTCTGCCTACGGTAGAGGGTGTGGTGACGGAGCCGGAAGGCACCATCCGCTGCAAGTTCTGGGGCCTGGGCTCCGACGGCACCGTGGGGGCCAACAAGAACGCCATCAAGATCATCGGAGACAAAACGGACCTCTATGCCCAGGGCTATTTCGCTTACGATTCCAAGAAGTCCGGCGGCATCACCATCTCCCATCTGCGCTTCGGCAAGGAGAGGATAAGGTCCACCTACCTGATCACCCAGGCGGATTTTGTGGCCTGCCACAACCAGGCCTACGTCCACCAGTACGATCTCCTGAAGGGCCTGAAAAAGGGCGGCACCTTCGTGCTGAACTGCAGCTGGAGCCCGGAGGAGCTGGAAGCCAACCTGCCCGCCGCCATGAAGCGTTATCTGGCAAAGAACGACATCCATTTCTATACCATAGACGCCACGGACATCGCCATGAAGATCGGCCTGGGCAATCGCATCAACATGATCATGCAGTCGGCCTTCTTCAAGCTGGCAAAAGTGATTCCCCTGGAGGATGCGGTGGCCTATCTGAAAGAGGCCGTGGAGCATTCTTACGGAAAGAAGGGCGGCAGCATAGTGGAAATGAACTGCCAGGCCATAGATAAGGGCGTCAGCGAGCTTAGGAAAGTGGAGATTCCCGCTGCCTGGGCGGAGGCCGCAGACGAAAAGACGGCGGAGAAAGAGCTGCCGGAATTCATAGAGGAGATCCTCATCCCCATGAACCGTCAGGAGGGAGACTCCCTGCCTGTCAGCGCCTTTGCGGACCGGGCCGACGGCCACTTCCCCTCCGGCACCGCCGCTTACGAGAAGCGGGGCGTAGCCGTGCAGGTGCCTCAGTGGATCCCGGAAAACTGCATCCAGTGCAACCAGTGCTCCTTCGTGTGCCCCCACGCTACCATCCGGCCCGTGCTGGCCACGGCGGAGGAGCAGGCGGCGGCTCCGGCGGGCTTTGTCACAAAGAAGGCTGCCGGCAAGGGCCTGGAAGGGCTGGAATACAGGATGCAGGTATCGCCTCTGGACTGCATGGGCTGCGGCAACTGCGCCGACATCTGCCCGGCAAAGGAGAAGGCTCTGGTGATGGAGCCTCTGGAAAGTCAGGCAAAAGAAGCGGCGAACTGGGACTACGCCATGTCCCTGCCGGTGCGGGACGGCCTGATGGCAAAAACCAGCGTCAAGGGCAGTCAGTTTGCCAAACCCTATTTTGAATTTTCCGGCGCCTGCTCCGGCTGCGGGGAAACCCCGTACATCAAGGTCATCACCCAGCTCTTCGGCGACCGCATGATGATCGCCAACGCCACGGGCTGCTCCTCCATCTGGGGCGCCTCCGCTCCCTCCATGCCTTACTGCAAGGATGAGAAGGGCAGAGGGCCTTCCTGGGCCAATTCCCTCTTTGAGGACAATGCGGAATACGGCCTGGGCATGGCCATAGGCGTGAAGCAGATCCGGGCAAAAATAGAGGAAAATATGAGGGCCCTGCTGGAGCTGGATACCCTGCTGCCGGAGGTCCGGGAGGCCTTTGAGGGCTGGATCGCAGCCAAGGAGGACGGCCAGGCTTCCAGAGCCGCAGGGGAAAAGGTCCTGGCGGCCATAGAGCTGGCCAGAAGCACCAGAAAGGACTGCGACAGGGAAAGCCGGGGCAGCCGGCTGGTAGAGGAGATACTGGAGCGGAAGGATTTCCTGACGAAGCGCTCCATCTGGGCCCTGGGCGGCGACGGCTGGGCCTACGATATCGGCTACGGCGGCCTGGACCACGTTCTGGCTTCCGGGGAAAACATCAATGTCCTGGTCTTCGATACGGAGGTCTACTCCAACACCGGCGGCCAGGCCTCCAAGTCCACTCCCGCTGCGGCCATAGCCAAGTTCGCCGCCTCCGGGAAGAAGATAAAGAAAAAGGATCTGGGGATGATGGCCATGTCCTACGGCTACGTTTATGTGGCGCAGGTGGGCATGGGCGCAGATAAGAACCAGTTCATGAAGGCCATTACGGAGGCGGAGGCCTACGACGGCCCCTCCCTCATCATCTGCTACGCTCCCTGCATCAACCACGGCCTGAAAGCGGGCATGGGCAAAACCCAGGAGAACACCAAGCTGGCGGTGGAGGCGGGCTACTGGCACCTGTATCGCTTCAATCCCGCCCTGAAAGAGGAAGGGAAGAACCCCTTCATTCTGGATTCCAAGGAGCCCTCGGGCAGCTTCCGGGAGTTCATCATGGA
>JAUNBO010000139.1:0-1716 GCA_030527065.1 Bacillota bacterium
CCTCTCATTTTTTCGGCAGGGTCTTGCACAGGGGCGGCATTTGCGTTATAATACTGTAAAGTATTATAGTGCCAAGCGAAAACATCGGGAGGAGAATGTTATGGCATACGATTCCAAGCTGAAAAGCAGCGATATGGATGAGCTGTTCAAGGCGGTGCTTCTTCTGGAATCCGAGGAGGACTGCTATCGTTTCTTCGAGGATATCTGCACCATAAAGGAGCTGCAGGCCATTTGCCAGAGATTTCAGGTGGCCAAGCTTCTGGCTGAAAAGAAGACTTATAACGAGATAGAAGAAACCACCGGGGCCAGCACCGCCACCATCAGCAGAGTCAACCGCTGCCTCACTTATGGTGCGGACGGGTACAATCTGATCTTAAACAAATGGAAGTAACACCGGCAAAGGCATATGGAGCCGCTTTGTCCTTTGGGATAATAGTCGGCTTCTCTTTTTTAGGGGTGAAAATCTGCGTAGGCGTCACCACGGCTTTGCTGACTATAGTGTGGCGGTATAATGCGGCCTTTTTGGGGGCGGCGCTGCTGCTTTTGTCCGGGGTTGTCAGGATAGACCTTCGGGGCAGGAACCGGAGCCGTCTTTTTCTGACGGCCGTTTTCTACATCACCTTCATGATCCTTCAGGCCTGGGGCCTCACCATGGCCACCTCCGTTGAAAGCGGCATCGTCTTTGCCGTCATTCCTGTCTTTGCCCAGATCATCGCCTTCTTTTTTCTGGGAGAACGGACCACCGCCCTTCAGACCTTCTTCGTGCTTCTTTCGGTGACGGGGGTCGTCGTCATGTATGGCTGGGGGGCTGCGGGCCTGGGGCAGATGGACCCGCTGGGCTTTTTCATCCTGCTGCTGTCCAGCCTGAGCCTGGGGGCGTCCAACGTGATGATGCGCTATGTGCGGGGGGAATTCGGCCCGCTGGAGGTCTCCTCCTGCATTGCGGTCCTGGGCTTTGCCGTTTTCAATCTGGCGGCGCTGCTGCTGATGCTGAAGGAGGGCCTGGGCGCAGCCTGGTACCTTGCGCCGCTGCTTTCGGGCCGGGCCGCCGCTTTTGTGACGGCGGAGCTTTATCTGGGGATCCCCTGCCTGCTCCTGACCTCCGCCCTCACCACTTACAGCTTCAAGTATCTGACCGCCGTCCAGGGAGCCATCTTTGGAAACCTGTCGGTGGTGATTTCCATCTTTGCGGGGATCCTGCTGCTGCGGGAGCCTTTTTACATCTATCATCTGTTCTGTACGGCCATGATACTCGCCGGGGTGGCGGGGACCAGCCTGGCGGGGCGGAAAAGCGGAGGTCCGGAAAACCGCCCCCCTGGCGCCCTTGAATCGTAAAAACACTTTATGGAAAGCCAAAGAAAATCCCTCTTTTCGGTTGTGGACAGGGGGATTTTGTTGTACAATAGCAAATAAGCACCTCTGGCCGGCAAGCGGCGCAGGAGGGCAAACGGAAAGACAGAAGCGGAAGGCCGGGGGAGGGGACCCGGGCGTTTCCCGGAAGCAGCGTAAAAGAGCAAAGCAGGGGGAACCGGACCCTTCGCAGAAACGGCATAAAAAGGCGGAAAATGGGAAAGACAAAAGCGATAAAAGCATTGGTGGTCTGCGGACTGGTGATCCTGGAAGCATGGAGCATAAGCGCCATAACAGGGCCCGTTTCCCTGGCCATCATCGGAGGCGCCGACGGACCCACCACCATCTACCTTTCAAGCGGCGGGA
>JAUNBO010000139.1:1816-4737 GCA_030527065.1 Bacillota bacterium
ACCGGGGAGACAGAAGCGCCGGAGGACGGACAGGGGCTTTCCGAAGAAGAAGGCGAAGCCGGCTCCGGGGCAGAAGAGGGAGAAGAAACCGGCGCCGCCCCGGAAGAGGGAGAAGAGACCGGCTCCGGAACGGAAGAGGAAGAGGGAGCCGGAAGCCTGCCGGGGGCCGCAGACAGCGCCGCGGAGCCCATGGGAAAGGAAGAGGCGGAGGCCCAGGGCGTCCTGCTCCTGGTGAACAAGCAGCACCCCCTGTCCCCGGACTATCGGCCGGAGGACCTGACTTCCATAAAGTATTACGCCGCCGACCGCAGCGAAAGCGGCAGATACATGCGGGCAGAGGCGGCGGAGGCCTTCCACAGGCTGGTGGAGACGGCGGCAGCGGAAGAAGGCTACACCATCGTCATGACCACGGCCTACCGCTCCTACAGCTTTCAAAAGATCCTGTGGGACAACTACGTAGCCCAGGACGGCGAGGCCCTGGCCTCCACCTACAGCGCCCGGCCCGGCACCAGCGAGCACCAGACCGGCCTGGCCGTGGACGTCTCCTCCCCCTCGGTGAACTACCGGCTGACCCGGGAATACGGAGAGACCGCCGAAGGCGCCTGGCTCCGGGAAAACGCCCACCGCTTCGGCTTCATCATCCGCTTCCCCCAGGGGAAAGAAGAAATTACGGGATATAATTATGAGCCCTGGCATCTGCGCTATGTAGGCGAAGAGGCCGCCGCAGAGATTTACGAGCAGGGAATCACCCTGGAAGAATACCTGTTGTTGTAGGGCCGCCCGGCAGAAAGGATACTACCATGGCAAAATACTTTGACGAACCCTCCCGGACCTTCAGCGAATACCTTCTGGTACCCGGCTATTCCTCCGTGGAATGCCTCCCCGGCAAGGTGGATCTGCAGACGCCGGCGGCCAGATTCCGCAGGGGCCAGGAGCCCCCTTTAAAAATGAACATTCCCTTCACCTCCGCCATCATGCAATCGGTCTCCGACGATAAAATGGCCATAGCCCTGGCCAAAGAAGGCGGCATTTCCTTTGTGTTCGCCTCCCAGTCCGTGGAGAGCCAGTCGGCCATGATCAGCAGGGTGAAGAGCTATAAAGCAGGCTTTGTCAAAAGCGATTCCAACATCCGTCCGGACCAGACCCTGGCGGACATCCTGAAGCTGAAAGAGCAGAGCGGCCATTCCACCGTGGCCGTTACCGACGACGGCACCGCCGACGGCCGGGTCCTGGGCATCGTCACCAGCAGAGACTACCGGGTCAGCCGCATGTCGCCGGACACAAAAGTGGAGGAATTCATGACGCCCCTGGCCTCCCTCATCTATGCGGAAGAAGGGGTAAGCCTGTCCGAAGCCAACGATATGCTCTGGGACCACAAGCTCAACGCCCTGCCCATAGTGGACCGGAAGGGGAAGCTGACCCATTTCGTATTCCGCAAAGACTACGAATCCCACAAGGCCAACCCCCTGGAGCTGCTGGATAAAGACAAGCGCTACGTGGTGGGAGCGGGCATAAACACCCGGGATTATAAAGAGCGGGTGCCGGCCCTGGTAGAAGCCGGGGCGGACGTCCTGTGCATAGATTCCTCCGAAGGCTTCTCCGAATGGCAGAAGCTCACCCTGGAATGGGTGCGCAAGCAGTACGGCGGCAGCGTGAAGGTGGGCGCCGGAAACGTGGTGGACCGGGAGGGCTTCCGCTTCCTGGCGGAGGCCGGGGCGGACTTCATAAAAATAGGCATCGGCGGCGGCTCCATCTGCATCACCAGAGAGCAAAAAGGCATAGGCAGGGGGCAGGCCACCGCCGTTATGGAAGTGGCGCAGGCCAGAAACGAATACTTCGAAGAGACCGGCGTCTACATCCCCCTCTGCTCCGACGGAGGCCTGGTCTACGATTATCACATGACCATCGCCCTGGCCATGGGGGCGGATTTCCTCATGCTGGGCCGCTATTTCGCCCGCTTCGACGAAAGCCCGGGGGCCAAGCTCAACGTAGGGGGGAATTACGTGAAGGAGTACTGGGGCGAAGGCTCCAACCGGGCCCGGAACTGGCAGCGGTACGATATGGGCGGCGAAGCCAAATTATCCTTTGAAGAAGGCGTGGATTCCTACGTGCCCTACGCCGGGGCGCTGAAGGACAACATCGCCCTTTCCCTGAACAAGATCCGCTCCACCATGTGCAACTGCGGGGCCCTGGATATCTCCACCCTCCAGAAAAGCGCGAAAATCACATTGGTTTCCGCCACCAGCATAGTGGAAGGAGGCGCCCACGACGTCATATTGAAGGACAGCAGCGGCAACGTGGTGCGCTGACCGCCGCCCCGGGGAAAAAGAAAAAAGAAAAAACTTTTAAAAAAAAGTAAAAAAAAATTGGAAAATGTATCTGTTTTGTAACTTTTTTGTGTTATGCTGGTACAAAACAGTGAAGGGATCCGCAGCTTGCCTGCGGGCCCGGAGGCCCGGCGGGAGAAAGGAACCGGAACAGGGCCTTCAGATCGCAGCAATTTTATTACATAAAGTTAATCTGTGCGGTGCGAAAGCATGTATTGCGCAGAAAAAGGCACAGCCGGCGAAAGCCGGCGCCGCAAAATCGTAGGGCCTAAACGGAGACCGCTCCGCATGGCAGCCTGATTGCCTGATGTGATATGGAAAAGGGGAAATCCACCTCTTTTGCACCGCCTGGGGTGCAAAGGAGGTTTTTTAAATGAGGAAGTTCAGAGGTGCAAAACAGGCCATGGCATTCATACTGGCGCTGCTGCTGGTGTTCAGCCTGATGCCTGTGGGGACTCTGGCGGCGGAGCTGCCGGAGGGAACCCAGCAGACCACGGTGGCGGAGGAAATAGAAACTGCCACGCAGGAGGTCCTTACGGAAGAGGCGCCCGCCACTCCGGACCCTGTGCCGGAGGATGAGGCTGCCGGCTTGGA
>JAUNBO010000140.1:0-2839 GCA_030527065.1 Bacillota bacterium
CTTCTGAGAAAAACTGCAAAAAAAATTCCACTTTTCACGAGGTTTGTGATATAGTAAACGATGTATGTTTTAAAAAAACGGAGGTGAAAAAAATGAGCAAAGAGAGAGTGTACAATTTTTCAGCAGGACCTTCCATGCTGCCCCTGGAGGTGATGGAGGAAGTGGCCCGGGATATGGTGAACTATAAGGGCTGCGGCATGTCCGTAATGGAAATGAGTCACCGATCTAAAGAGTTCGCCTCCATCATAGAAACGGCGGAGGCGGACCTGCGGCAGTTGATGAGCGTTCCCGAAAACTATAAGATCCTGTTCCTGCAGGGGGGCGCTTCCACCCAGTTTTCCATGGTTCCCCTGAACCTGTTCCGGAGCTCCAAAAAAGCGGACTTCATCGTTACGGGCTCCTGGGCCAAAAAGGCGGCCTCGGAGGCCAAGCGCTTCGGCACGGTGAACGTGCTGGCTTCTTCGGAGAGCACGGTGTTCGACCACATTCCCCAGCCGGACCCCGCCGCCTACTCCAAGGATGCGGACTACTTCTACATCACCCAGAACAACACCATCTACGGCACCCGGTACAGCTGGCTGCCGGAGACGGGAGACGTGCCCCTGGTCAGCGATATGTCCTCCAACATCCTCTCGGAGGCTGTGGATGTGAGCAAATTCGGCCTCATCTTTGCAGGGGCTCAGAAGAACATCGGACCTGCCGGCGTCACCATCGTCATCATCCGGGAAGACCTTATCGGCTTTGCGCCGGACAGCTGCCCGGTCATGTTGAATTACAAGACCCATGCGGCGGACAATTCCCTGTATAACACGCCCCCCTGCTTCGCCATCTATGTGGCGGGCCTCACCTTCAAGTGGCTGAAGGACAGAGGCGGCATAGGGGCCATGGAGAAGGCCAACCGGGAAAAGGCGGCTCTGCTGTATCAGGCCATAGACGAAAGCCGGATGTTCCGCTGCCCCGTGGCGGTCCAGGACCGTTCCCTTATGAACGTGGTCTTCGTGACGGGGAAGGAAGAGCTGGACAAGAAGTTCGTGGCGGAAGCCAAGGCGGCGGGCCTGGTGAATTTAGGCGGCCACCGCAGCGTCGGCGGCATGAGGGCCAGCATCTACAACGCCATGCCCAAAGCCGGAGTGGAGACGCTGATAGATTTCATGCAGAAATTTGAGAAGGAGAATCAATAAAAAATGTATACCATTGCGACACTGAACAAGATTTCCCCCAAGGGCCTGGCCCTGTTCACCGAGGACTATGAGATCGTCCCCGAAGCGGAAGCGGCCCAGGGCATTCTGGTCCGCAGCCAGGATATGCAGGAAATGGAGTTTTCTCCCGGGCTTCTGGCCATTGCCAGAGCCGGCGCCGGCGTCAACAACATTCCGGTGACCCGCTGCGCCGACCAGGGCATAGTGGTGTTCAACACCCCCGGGGCCAACGCCAATGCGGTGAAGGAGCTGGTGCTTACGGCCCTGCTCATCACGGCCCGCAACCTGACCAGCGCCATCGCCTGGACCCAGACCCTTACCGACGATATCTCCAAAACCGTGGAAAAGAACAAATCCCAGTTTGCGGGGCATGAGATCAAAGGGAAGACCCTGGGCGTCATCGGCCTGGGGGCCATCGGCGTCCTGGTGGCCAACGCCGCCGAGGACCTGGGCATGAAGGTGATCGGCTACGATCCCTACCTGTCCGTAAAGGGCGCACATCAGCTCCACAGCACCATAGCCATAGAAGAGACTCTGGATAAACTCCTGCCCTTCTGCGATTACGTCACCATCCACGTTCCCTTCATGGAATCCACCAAGGGGATGATAGACGCCAAGTGCTTTGAGCTGATGAAGGAAGGGGCCTGCCTGCTGAATTTCTCCAGAGACAAGCTGGTGGACGAGAATGCGCTGCTGGAGGCCATAGAGAAGAGAAAGATCCGGGACTATGTAACGGACTTCCCCAACGATAAGATCGCCGGCAAGGAGCACATCACCTGCATCCCCCATCTGGGGGCCTCTACGGCGGAGTCGGAGGAAAACTGCGCCCGCATGGCGGTGGAGGAGCTGATGGACTACATAGAGAACGGGAACATCAACAACTCCGTCAATTATCCGGAGTGCTCCTTGGGGCGCTGCACCACCACTGCCCGCATCGTGGTGCTGAACAAGAACATCCCGGCCATGCTGGGCAAGATCACCGGGATCCTGGCGGACATGAACATCAACATAGACAATCTGGTGAACCGGAGCAAGGGGGATTATGCCTGCACTCTGGTGGACGTGGATTCCCCGGTGGAGGAAGAGGCTCTGAAAAAAGCCCTGCTGGTGGAAGAGGGCATCATTTCAGTCCGGGTCATAAGCAAGTAAAAGGGGCCTCGGGCCGCACAGAAAAAACAAAAGGGGCTGTCTCCCGGAGGCAGCCCTTTTCAAGTGGAAGTCCGCCGGCCCCGGCGTTCTCCTTCTCCGGAGGCGTCTCCACAAGCCGCGTGTCTTCGTGCATATAGGAAGCGGCCCCGGTACCGCCGCTCAGCAGGGTGATGCTGCGGTCTCCTTCCCCGGTCAGTTTTGTACGGTGCCGGTGATTTTCGCCGCCGCATGGCCGGCGGCGGTCCCGGTCTCCGCATCGTAGGCCGTGAATACGGCGGCGGCATAGGCCCCGCCGTATTCACGGCTGTGCTGTGGCTGTTTGGTATGGACGCCGTTATTTATTTGGCATGTGCGCCGGCGGCGATGGTGAACACGATGTCAAAGGCGCGCCGGGCGGTGGTGATGTCCTGGGTGACGCCGGTGACTCTGCCGCCGAAACGGAGGGTGATGGCGTCGTCATCTGTGGATGTATTTGCGGCGCTCATGTTCCA
>JAUNBO010000140.1:2939-4736 GCA_030527065.1 Bacillota bacterium
CGTTGAGGCAGGTGCCGGTGCCTTCTTCTCCAATATAAAAGTTGTCCTGAGCCGCTATCGATACATTGGTCACCTTAACCGGCATGACGGAGGTGTTGGTGATGGTATAATTCGTGGGCCCGGTCACTTTGCCGTCGGCGGCGATGGCCAGGGTCACGGTCAGGGGAACGGTGGCGGACACTTGGGTGGTTCCATCTTCGCCGGCAGCGGATATGATTCTGACCTGCGTCGTAGCAGAGTTGGCGGCGAAGTCCTGTGCAGTTCCAGCCGTTTCTCCCGCTGCAAAGGCCGTGGTGCTCATGGCGAAGACCAGGGTCAGGGCCAATACGAGTGTTGTTGTTTTTTTCACTTTTCTTCTCCTTTTTTTGAAATAACTTTTGATGATCCTACCCCGTATTTAAGACTGAGAGCTTGCTTCTTCGCTTTGTCATGTCATATCTTCCATCACTCCTTGCTGCAAAGCGCATGATTTACCCCTCAGCTGCCCACGATAATGGTGATTTTTGCGGCGGCCTGCCCCACTTGCTGCAGCGTATCTGTAGTGTACGCCGTAAACAGTGCGGTGGCGCTGTATTCCCCCGGGGGAAGGTCCCGGCTCAGACTGATGTTTTCTATATATTGGCCGGGGGCGATCCCGCCGGATTCATATACGGTTTCCCCACCCTCGTCCAGGGTGATGGCGACGCTCATGTTGTAGTGGTTGGCGGCGATGTTCTCTATCCGGGCCGCCCCCTGGCTCCCGCCGTCGGCGAAGGTGATTATGGAAGAAATGGAGATGTTGAACATGCCCTCCTCCACGATCTTATCCAGCGCAGCCTGTATCTCCTCCTGGGTTTTGCCGGGGAGAGCGCCCAGCTCGGCGGCAGGGTCGTACCAGTCCTCTTCGCTGCTCTCCGTCATGGCCGGTATCGCTACAAAGGCTGTCAGCAGGGCAATGACGATCAGCAGCAGGACACAGAGGGCAATGGTAAGCTTTGACGCCGGAGGTCTCTCCGGCCTGGCTGTGGTGCCGTTCATTTCTCTCTCCTCCTTATTGCGCCGCCGCCGGCTGATAATCTACGGTGTAGATGATTGAGGCAATCTGCACCGAATCGCCGGGTGCGTAATTGAGATAGTTGCCGTTGAGGGCAAACGTCCAGCTCAGCGCCAGCGTGCCCGGCGTGCCGCCGCTCTGGGCGGCGATTACCGTGTTAGGCGCAGCCGCCGCAGGTGTTTCGCCGGTGAAAACATAAGGGACTTCGCCCAGGGTCAGGGTGGCGGTGATGGCCGTATAGTCCGAAAACAGTTCGTCTGCATCGGCGGTGCCCTCCGTCTGCCATTCATAGCTCACGCCGGTGAGGTAGATGGGCGCCTCCGTGTTGTTGACAATAGAGCCCCCCGCCACGGTGCAAGTGCCGTCTGCGCTGACCGTGACCACGGTGTAAAGGGGCACGGTGGCGGAGATGGCGGGAGGCAGTGAGCTCAGACTCAGGGCCGGCAGGGAGGTTTCCGCTTCTTCCGCAGCCGGGGCGGCGTCCTCCGCCGGGCCATCCCCTGGTTCCGCCGGGGAGCCCGTTACCGGGAGGGCGGGCTCTTCCCCATAGCCGCAGCTTTCATCGCAGACGTGGGTGCAGGGACTGGCCCCGGCATAGCCGCAGCTTTCATCATGTATATGCACATAGGTGCAGGGGCTTCCCTCTGCATAGCCGCAGGCTTCATTATGGCTGTGAACATCCGTGCAGCCCCCGCCGGTCCCGGCGTCGTAGCCGCAGCTTTCATCGTGTATATGCACATAGGTGCAGGGGCTTTCCTCTGCAT
>JAUNBO010000141.1 GCA_030527065.1 Bacillota bacterium
CTCTTCTCATTTCTTCTCCTTTTCAAACTGAAATTGAAATTGTTTATAACTTCTGGCTGGTAACAGGAGGGGTAAGGCCGGGGCCTGTTGGGGGATGGTTTTACTGCTCCCACCACTGGCCGGCAAGGCCCTTTTTACATGCCGATGAGGGCCGGGGCGATGGTGACCATGATCAGGGTCAGCAGCAGGATCACCAGAGGAAAGGTGAGGCGGGCCTCCGCCAGCTTTCCCCGTTCCTCCGCCAGCTTTTTCCTCCCCATCCAGAGCAGGTCGCTCTCCGCCTCCAGCTTTTCGGCCAGAGTGTTTCCCCGGTCCACATTGTCCCCCACTATGGCGGCGAAGCGCATCAGCTCCCGGACGCCGCTCCTGGCCGCAAAATCCCTGAGCTCCCGGACCACGGGAGTATTGCTGCTCCCCGCCCTTCGCCGTATCCTCCCCAGTTCTTCGTAGAGAGGACTTTCTTTGGGGCCGGGCATTTTCTCGTAATCGTCGGCGATCTTCAACAGAGCGGAGCGCACCACCATGCCTGCGTTCAACAGCAACACCAGTTTGTTCACCATCTCCGGGAAATCCCTGGAAATGGACTGAGTGACTGCTTTTACATCCTTGTCCACTCCGTCGTAGCGCTTGAACCAGACCCACAGAACAGAGAAGAGAAAAATACAGACGAGAAGAGGCAGCGTCCGGCTTTGAGGCCGCTCCCAGCGCAGGCTGATGTCCGGCTCCAGAACCTCCGGCAATTCCAATACCGTATCCGTCCCCCGGGCCTCCTCCAGCTGCGCCGCCGCCCCCTGCAGCTTTTCCTCCAGAGCCTCTTCCAGAGCCTCCTTTGCCGGGGTCTCTGCCAACCACAGGCTTATGACCTTTTCCGACATGGCTTCACCCAGAGAAAGCACTGCGGTGAGCCGGACAAGCTCTCCCCCCGAAGCATCCAGCAGGGCTGGCTTCCCCTCACTGCTCAACAGCTCCGGCCGGTCCGATTCCCATTGGATGCGGATCCCTGTGGCCGGATCCTTTTCCGGCAGCTCCAAAGGCCATTCCACCCATTGAAGGCTTTCGTTTTTCCCTAAAATCGACGCCGGCAGAGTCTCACCGAATTCCCGGAGCAAAGCCGTCTTTTCTTCTTCCTCCATCTCCGGAGGCGAAAGCAGCAGAGAAAAGTCCCCTTCTGCTTGCAGCCCCTGCCAGAAAGCCTCCCCCCGCAGCTCCTCCGTCTGTGCCCCTTCCCCTCTCTCCGGCAGCCGCAAGACCTCCACAGCGCCGCTCTGTCCTTCCTTATTTATCAGGACCAGGCAAAGAAGCAACAGGAACACCAGACATAAAAGGAGGTAGCTGCCTAAAGTCCTGCGCCGCAGCCGCTCCGCCTGAGGCCCCCAGTCCCGGGCGCCGAAGCGGCTTCGATATTTCTCCTCTATGGTTTGAGGACGGCCGCAGATCCATTCCGGAAGCAGCTTCAACAGCGCCTTTCCGCCGCGTTCCGCCAGCCCTTTTCCTTTCCTCCGAAGGCTTCTCATACCTCTATCTCCGTCAGCTTCAGGCTCCATAAGTAGGCGCCTCCGATGGCCAGCAGAGCCAGGGTCATCAGCAGCCGGCCCGTCAGGGTCCGGTACATCACTTCCATATAGTCGGGAGAGCTCAGCTGCAGAAAGAATATGACCAGCAGGGGCATGGCGGTGAGGATCCGGGCCTCCCATTGCTTCTGCACCGTCATGGCGTGAATGTCCCGGTGGATGCTTATCTTTTCCGCCAGTATTTCCGTCCCCTTCATCACCACCCGTTCCAGATTGCCGCCGGAGTGTTTGCAGACGCTGTAGACCTCCGCAAAGCTTCTCACGTCTTCCAGACGGCTCCGAAGGGCGAAATCCTGCCAGACCTGTTCGTCTGAGGCCTTTTGCTCCCGCATTTCCCGGACCATCCTGCTCACCTCCCGGCGTATGGGCTCCTCCGGGCCATAGATCAGCTTCAGGTTTTCCTCCGCCTCTTCCAGGGCTTCCTTCATCTGCCTCCCTGTGGCGAAGGAGCCGGACAGGGAGTACAGCAGGTCTCTGAACTGCCAGGAAAGGCGGCGGCGCAGCTGTTCTTCCCTCCGTTGGCTCCAGAGGCGGGCCAGGGGAAACGCCAGGACCAGAGAGACTGCAGACAGGACGGCGCTGTGATAAAACAGATAGGTCAGCCCAACGGCCCCGGCGGCGCAGGCCGCCAGCAGCTTTACATCCGCCTTTTTCGGATTTGCAATCATTTCCCCCTCCTTTTGCGTCTTACAACTCTATCCCTCTGAGCTCCAGTTTTTTCTGATTCTTCAGGACCGCCCCCGTGGGCTGCAGGCCTTTCCCGCTCTCATGGCGGAACAGGGTGCGGAGCCCGATGCCTCCTTCTGTGAAGCCGTCCACTTCGGCGATCTCCAGGACCTTCCGGCTCCTGTCCGGCAGCCTTCCCATGTGTACGATGATGTCCACCGCCTCCGCCAGCTGCCTTCGGATGGCCTCCGCCGGAAAGCTGGCTGCCGTCAGAAACATCATCTCCAGCCGCAGGAGCATTCCTTCCGGAGAGTTGCCGTGGCCTGTGGACAGGGACCCGTCGTGGCCCGTGTTCATGGCCTGCACCATATCCAGGACCTCCGCTCCCCGCACCTCCCCCACTATGATGCGGTCCGGCCGCATCCGCAGACTGGCCCGTATGAGCTCTCTCATGGATACCTCGCCTTTTCCCTGAACATTGGCGTTTCGGGCCTCCAGCCGCACCAGGTTTTCTATCCCCTCTATCTGGAGCTCTGCGGAGTCCTCTATGACGATGACCCGTTCCTCCGGCGGGATAAAGGAGGCCAGTATGTTGAGCATGGTGGTCTTCCCCGAGGAAGTCCCTCCCGAAATGAAGATGTTGTACCCTGCCGCCACCAGCTTCTCCAGCAGCTTTGCCGCCGGCATGGTCAGGGTCCCGCTTTTTAACAGCTCCTCCATCCGTATCCTGTTTGGGGGAAATTTGCGGATGTTGAGAATGGGTCCGTTCAAGGCCACGCAGCGGTGGACCGCATTGACTCTGGAGCCGTCCTCCAGCCGGGCGCTGACCACGGGGCTCAGCTCGTTGATTTCCCTGTGGACCCGGCCCGCCAGCCGCCGGATCAATTCTTCCAGCTCTTCCTCTTCTTCAAAGACCGTGGGCACCTTTTCTATGCGCCCCTGGCGTTCTATGAACACCGCATCCTTGCCGTTGACCATGATCTCGCTGATGCCGCTGTCGTCTCCGTAGGGCTGCAAAACGTCCAGCTCCTTTCGGGTGGCGTTGAACAGATCTCTGATCAGCTGGGCCTTTTTCCGGTGATGGAGCCATGCGGTGGCCTCGCCGTGAAGGACCAGACCCTCAATGCGGCACAGCACTTCCTCATCCGTATAGGGCTCTTCGGAGCTGTTGATGATCTCCCGGACGTTTTCCGTCAATTCCTTCATCAAATGTGAGCTCCCGGCGCCTTCGTATTTCCTCTGCAAGCCTCTCCATCTCCCCTCTCTGCAAGCTGATGGGTGCATGACACGGCGTTTCCTCTTCTGCCGAAACGTCCGCCGGCAGCAGAGCGCTCCGAGGCCCGTCGTTCTCCCTGATTTCTCCCGGGAAGCTGCGCACCTCTGTCAGCTTGTCCAAAAAATCTGCGCCCAGACGCTTTTCCAGATAAGCGATGAGGGCCCTATCCCGCCGCCGGCTGCGCCGGCTCCCGTCTCCTATGAGAAAGACACTTTCGCACAGATCCAGGGCCATGCATGTCCCTTCCCACAGATCTGTTCCCAGGTCCATCAGGATGTGATCGTAGCGGTCCCAGCGGCAAAGCTGCTGAAAGAAGGCGCTGAGCTCTCCTGTTTCCAATTCCCGCAGGGGATTCCTGCCGGCGCATTGACAAAAGGTATCCACTCCTCCCCGGGACCGGAGAAAGGCCTTGGGAAAGCTGGCGGCCTGCTTTCTGTTCTCCGAAAACAGATAATAGAGAAGATCCGCAAGGCGGGCCTTTTCCTCTCCTTCTCCCCCGTCCTCCGCCGAAGGGCCCTCCCAGAGCTCTCCCATGTCCAGATAGAGGACCCGCTCTCCGCTCTCCGCCAGAAGCTCTGCGACGCCCCGGCAGAAGAAGGTCTTCCCGCTGCCGCCGCAGGAGCTGTAAAACCCTGTGAAGCACGCCCGTCTTTTTTCTTCTCTTATGCTGTGCCGCCCCGTAAGGAGGCTGTAGCGGATGCGGATGGCCATGGCCAGGGCCTCGGAGCCTGCGTATCTATAGATTTCCGCAGGGGTCTTCTCCAGGGCTTCCCGTTCTGCCGGCGGCGCCTCTTCCACCAGCACCGCATACTTTTTTCGCTCTTTCTCCGGAATGCGTCCCGCCAGCTCCTCCGGAATCAGGATCAGATCTGCTTCCTCCGACTGTGGCCGGGAAGCAGGTTCCGCCCCCGGCCCCAGAGAATGGGAACGGACGTCTATATCCGGATGGCGGCAGGCCAGCTGCCTCCCCAAGAGCTCTCCATACTCTCCGAATTCCTTTGCGATCAGCACCCGGATCCTGTCCATTGCCCTTCTCCTTACCACCGTGTTCAAAAGTAAATATTTGACATCCAAATTATAAAATGTATTCCAATTTTTTACAAGTTCTTTCCTTCGACAAATATCGACAAAACGCCGCCCCAAGAATAAAAAAGCCGCCCGCT
>JAUNBO010000142.1 GCA_030527065.1 Bacillota bacterium
GTGGAAAATATGGGTTATACTATAGTGTCTGGCAAAAAGGATTTTTGAGAGAAGATCAGACGGATACGGAGGTTCTATTTATGACTGCGGCAGCAGATGTGAAACAGCAACAGTACAATGCAGAACAGATACAGGTATTGGAAGGGCTGGAGCCCGTCAGGAAACGGCCCGGCATGTACATCGGCACCACAGGCCCAAGAGGGCTGCACCATCTGGTGTACGAGGTGGTGGACAACAGCGTGGACGAAGCCCTGGCCGGCTTCTGTAAGAATATCAACGTCGTCATACAAAAGGACAATTCCATAGTGGTGGAAGACGACGGCCGGGGAATGCCGGTAGACAACCACCCCAAGCTGGGCATTCCCGCCGTGGAAGTGATCCACACGGTGCTCCACGCCGGTGGCAAGTTCGGCGAGGGCGGCGGATATAAGGTGTCCGGCGGTCTCCACGGCGTAGGCGCTTCCGTGGTGAACGCTCTTTCGGAAGTGATGGAGGTGGAGATAAAGCGGAACGGCAAAATCTACCGCCAGGTCTATTCCCGGGGGAAGACCCGGACGCCTCTGGAGGTGGTGGGAGAATCCCGCAGGACCGGCTCCCGGACCATGTTCCGGCCGGACCCGGAGATCTTTGAAGAAGTGGAATTCCAGTACGACGTCCTGGAGCACCGGCTCCGGGAAATGGCCTTTCTGAACAAGGGCGTCAAGATCACCTTAAAAGACGAAAGGGACGGAAAGAAGCGCAGCGAGGTCTTCCATTATGAAGGGGGCATCCGGGAATACGTAAAGCACCTGAACAGCAACAAGGAGCCCATCCATCCCGACGTCGTCTATTTTGAAGTCCGCAAAAAGGACTACGAGGTAGAGTTTGCGGCCCAGTATACAGACCGGTACAACGAACTCATCCTTTCCTATGCCAACAACATCAATACCACGGAAGGCGGCGCTCACATGGTGGGCCTCAAATCCGCCCTCACCCGGGTGCTGAACGATTACGCAAGAAGGAACAAGTACATCAAGGACAACGAAGAGGGCCTGGCCGGCGAGGACGTCCGGGAAGGCCTTACGGCCATCGTTTCCGTAAAGCTGACCCAGCCCCAGTTTGAAGGACAGACCAAGACCAAGCTGGGCAACAGCGATATGAGGGGCTTTGTGGAAACGGCCACCAACGAAAACCTGACGGCCTTCCTGGAGGAAAACCCCCAGCAGGCCAAGGTGATCCTGGATAAATGCCTCCGGGCCGCCAGGGCCCGGGAAGCGGCCAGAAAGGCCCGGGACCTGACCCGGCGGAAAAGCGTGCTGGACAGCATCGCCCTCCCCGGCAAGCTGGCGGACTGTGCGGAAAAAGACCCGGCCCTGTCGGAGATCTTCATCGTAGAGGGAGACTCGGCAGGAGGCTCGGCCAAAATGGGCAGAGACCGTCACCGCCAGGCCATCCTCCCCCTTCGGGGAAAGATTCTCAACGTAGAAAAAGCCCGGCTGGACAAGATCCTCAACTCCGAGGAGATCAAGAACATGATCACCGCCTTCGGCTGCAACGTGGGGGACGATTTCAACGAAGACAAGCTGCGGTACCACAAGATCATCATCATGACCGACGCCGACGTAGACGGCGCCCACATCCGCACCCTGCTCCTCACCTTCTTCTACCGCTATATGCGGCCCCTCATAGAAGGGGGCTACGTTTACATCGCCCAGCCGCCTTTGTATAAAACGGTGAAGGGCAAGGAGGTCTACTATACCTATTCCGAAAGGGAGCAGGAAAGGCTGCTGGAGGAAATCGGCCGGAACAACATCCAGCCTCCCCAGCGCTACAAGGGCCTGGGAGAAATGGACGCGGAGCAGCTGTGGGAGACCACCATGGATTACGAAAAGCGGACCCTCATCCAGGTGACGGTGGACAATCTGGCCGCCGCCGACGAGATCTTTACCACCCTTATGGGAGATAAGGTCCCGCCCCGGAAGAAATTCATTGAAGAAAACGCGAAATACGCGACCCTGGATATTTAGGAGGTGGATCTGAAGTGAGCACAATGATGGAAGATCTTAAATTAAAGCAGACAGAGATCCACGACGAAATGAAAAATTCCTACATCGATTACGCCATGAGCGTCATTGTAGGACGAGCCCTCCCCGATGTCCGGGACGGCCTGAAGCCGGTGCACCGGCGCATTCTGTACAGCATGCAGGAGCTGGGGCTGACCTCAGACAAGCCGTATAAAAAGTCCGCCCGTATCGTGGGCGACGTGCTGGGCAAGTACCATCCCCACGGGGATACGGCAGTGTACGACGCCATGGTGCGGCTGGCCCAGGATTTTTCCATCCGCTACATGCTGGTGGACGGCCACGGCAACTTCGGCTCCGTGGACGGGGACGGGGCGGCGGCCATGCGTTATACAGAGGCCCGGATGGCTCCCTTTGCCGCGGAAATGCTCCGGGACATCAACAAGGATACCGTGGACTTCATGCCCAACTTCGACGGAGACGAAAAGGAGCCCATCGTCCTGCCGGCCCGTTATCCCAATCTGCTGGTAAACGGCTCCAACGGCATTGCCGTAGGCATGGCCACCTCCATCCCTCCCCACAATCTGGGGGAAGTGATAGACGCCACGGTGCTTCTCATAGACAAAGAGGACGCCACCATAGAAGACCTGATAAAGCTCATAAAGGGCCCGGATTTCCCCACGGGAGCCATCATCATGGGCAAGAACAGCGCCAAGCAGGCCTACCGGACGGGACAGGGCCGGGTCCTGGTGCGCTCCAAAACGGAGATAGAGGAGACCAGCAAGGGAAGGCAGCAGATCATCGTGACGGAGATCCCCTATCAGGTGAACAAGGCCAGGGTGATAGAAAAGATCGCCGAGCTGGTGAAGGAAAAGAAGCTGGACGGCATTTCCGACGTCCGGGACGAATCCAACCGCAAGGGAATGCGCATCGTCATAGAACTGAAGCGGGACGCCAATCCTCAAATCACTCTGAACCGGCTGTTCAAGCACACCCAGCTTCAGGAGAGCTACAGCATCATCATGATTGCTCTGGTGAACGGGGAGCCCAGGATACTGAATCTCTATCAGATGCTGGAAGAATATCTGAAGCACCAGAAGGAAGTGATCACCCGGAGGACCCGCTTCGACCTGGCCAAGGCCGAGGCCCGGGCCCATATCCTGGAGGGCCTGCTCATCGCCCTGGACAACATAGACGAGGTGATACGGATCATCCGCAGCAGCTACAACGACGCACAGCAGCGTCTGATGGAGCGCTTCGGCCTTTCCGAGATCCAGGCCAAGGCCATTCTGGATATGCGGCTGGCCAGGCTGCAGGGGCTGGAACGGGAGAAGATAGAGGCGGAATATGCCGAGCTGATGAAGCAGATAGACTGGTTCCGGGCGGTGCTGGCGGATGAAAAGCTGCTTCTGGGCATCATCCGGGAAGAGCTGCTGGAAATCAAGAAGAAATACGGAGACAAGCGGCGGACCAAAATGATGGCCGACGCAGAGGAAATAGAGGAAGAGGACCTGATCCAGGAGGAGAAGGTGGCCATTACCCTCACCCACCTGGGCTACATCAAGCGGGTCTCCGCGGACACCTACAGGACGCAGAGACGCGGCGGGAAGGGCATCACCGGCCTCACCACCCGGGAAAACGACTTTGTAAAGAACCTGCTCATCACCTCCACTCACGATTACCTCATGTTCTTTACAAACACGGGCAAGGTGCACCGCATAAAGGCTTATGAGATCCCGGAGGCCCAGCGGACGGCCAAGGGGACCCCGGCGGTGAATTTCCTGAACCTGATGCAGCGGGAGCGCATCACGGCGGTCATCCCCATCCAGGAGTTTTCCCAGGAAAAATACCTCATCGCGGTGACCAAGCGGGGCACCATCAAGAAAACGGATATGGCCCAGTTCGATACCAACCGGAAAAGCGGCCTCATCGCCATCAACCTGCGGCCGGGAGACGAGCTCATCGGCGTGCAGGAGACCACGGGGAACAGCACCATCATCCTGGTGACCAGGCAAGGGAAGTGCATCAGCTTTTCTGAGAAGGACGTCCGGCCCATGGGCCGCATGGCCGGCGGCGTCCGGGGCATTGCCCTGGAGAAGGACGACGAAGTGGTGGCCATGGCCCTGGCGGAGGAAACCGAAGAGCTGCTGGTGGTGACCGAGGGCGGCTTCGGCAAGCGGACCAAGGTGAAGGAATACAAGCTGCAGGCCAGAGGCGGCAAAGGGATGCTCACTTATGACAAGAGCAAATTCAAGGAAACCGGATATCTCATCGGCGCCATGGTGGTGAGCGAGGAGGACGAGGTGCTGCTCATCAATTCCGAGGGCATCATCATACGGATAAAGGCTTCGGAGGTCTCCAAGCTGTCCAGAGCCACCAAGGGCGTGAAAATCATGCGGGTGGAGGAAGAGGCCAACATCATAGCCATGGCCAAGGTGGTCCGGGAGGACGAGGAACCGGAGGAAGACGAGGACAGCGGTACAGACGGAAACGGCGGAGCCGGCGGGGAGCCGGGGCCGGAGCCGGAACCGGACAATCAGATCAGGATAGAATTGGAATAGAAGGAGACAAGATATGACACGGGTATTTTCCGGCGTGCAGCCTACGGGCAACATCCACAT